>NZ_LGDO01000183.1:0-5508 GCF_001279805.1 Streptomyces sp. XY431 | reverse complement strand
GCCCGCCACCACCCGGCCGCCACCTCGCCACCACCCGGCCGCCACTCCGTCGGCGGTGCCGCCGGACCCACCCCGAGGCGGGTCCGGCGGCCGGCCCGCCTATCGGGCGGCGGCCGGTGCCGGGGCGTACCCGGCCGGACGGGTGGTGAACGTGCCCCGGCCCTGGGTGCGGCTGCGCAGGGCGGTCGCGTAGCCGAACAGCTCGGCCAGCGGCACGACCGCCGTCACCGCCGTCGTCGCACCGTGCGGGTCCGAGCCCTGGACCCGGCCCCGGCGGGCGGCGAGGTCACCGAGGACCCCGCCCACCGCCTCCTGCGGCACGGTCACCGTCACCTCGACGACCGGTTCCAGCAGCACCATCCGGCAGGAGCGCATCGCGTCCCGCAGCGCCGTCCGCCCGGCGGTGCGGAAGGCGAGGTCCGAGGAGTCCTTGGTGTGGGTGGCCCCGTCGGTCAGGGTGACCCGCAGGCCGGTGACCGGGTGGCCGCCCAGCGGGCCCTCGGCGAGTGCGTCCCGGCAGCCCGCCTCGACCGCCTGGACGTACTCCTTCGGCACCCGTCCGCCGGTCACGGTGGACGCGAACACGAAGCCCCCTCCCTCCTGCGCGCCGACCGGTCCGTCCAGCGGCGCCACGTCGATCACGACCTGGGCGAACTGGCCGGCGCCGCCGTCCTGCTTGACATGACGGTGGACGTGGCCGGTGACCCCGCGTTCGACCGTCTCCCGATGGGCGACCTGCGGGCGGCCGACGGTCACCTCCAGACCGTTGTGGTCACGGCGGATCTTCTCCACCGCCACCTCCAGGTGCAGTTCGCCCAGGCCCGAGAGCACCCGCTGCCCGGTCTCCGGATCGGTGCGGACGACCAGCGACGGGTCCTCCTCCGCGAGCCGGGCCAGCGCCACCGCCAGCCGGTCGGTGTCGACCGAGCGCCGCGCCTCGACCGCGACCGTCACCACCGGCTCGGCGGTGACGGGTGGTTCGAGGACCAGCGGCGCGCCGGGCGCGCAGAGCGTGGCGCCCGTGCGCGCGGCCTTGACCCCGATCACCGCGACGATGTCCCCGGCGACCGCCGAGTCCGTCTCGGTGTGGCTGTCGGCCTGCACCCGCAGGATCCGGGCGATCCGTTCGGTACGACCGGTCGTGGCGTCCAGCACGGTGTCCCCCTTTCGCAGTGTTCCGGTGTAGAGACGCAGATAGGTCAGACGGCCGGAGGCGGTGACGTTCACCTTGAACACCAGCGCGGTGAGCGGCCCGGCGGGATCGGTGGCCCGCTCCACCTCGGTGCCCTCCCTGCCCTCCGCGCCCTCCGCGCCGTCCGCACCCACGGAGCCCGCCGCACCCGCCGCGCCCACGGCCGATCCGCGCACCGCGGGAACGTCCAGCGGCGAGGGCAGGTAGGCCGTGACGGCGGCCAGCAGCGGTTCGACACCGCGGTTGCGGTAGGCCGATCCGCACAGCACGACCACGGCCTCGCCGCTGTGGGTGAGGTCCCGCAGCGCGGCGGCCAGAGTCGCGGTGGAGAGCGCCGTGTGCTCGTAGTACTCCTCCAGTGCGGCCGGATGGAGTCCGGCCACGGCCTCGTCCAGCCGTCGTCGCCGGTGCTCGGCCTCGGCCCGGAGCTCCTCCGGTACCGGCCCCTCCCGCAGGCCGTCCCGACCTGGGCCGTCGTCCCAGGTCAGAGCACGCATCGTCAGCAGGTCGACGACGCCGGTGAAGTCGCCCTCCCGCCCGACGGGCAGTTGGACGGCGAGCGGGACCGGGTGCAGCCGCTCCCGGATGGAGGCGACGGCCGCGTCCAGATCGGCGCCGGCCCGGTCCATCTTGTTGACGAAGGCGATCCGGGGCACGCCGTGCCGGTCGGCCTGGCGCCAGACGCTTTCGCTCTGCGGCTCCACCCCGGCCACGGCGTCGAACACCGCGACCGCCCCGTCCAGCACCCGCAGCGAGCGTTCGACCTCGTCGGCGAAGTCGACGTGCCCGGGGGTGTCGATGAGATTGATCCGATGGCCGTCCCAGAGGCAGCTGACGGCGGCGGCGAAGATGGTGATGCCGCGTTCGCGCTCCTGCGGGTGGCAGTCGGTGACGGTGGTCCCGTCGTGGACCTCGCCGCGCTTGTGGGTCTCGCCGGCCAGGAAGAGGATCCGCTCGGTGACGGTGGTCTTGCCCGCGTCCACGTGGGCCAGGATGCCCAGGTTGCGGACGGTGGTGATGCCGGCCAGGACGGCGGCAGCAGCAGCGGTGGTGGTGACGGTGTTGTGCGTACGGCGGACGTCGGTGCGCATGGCCCGGTGCCTTTCGAGGTGGAGCGAGGTGCTGGGGCAGCGCGATTGCGGCGACGGCGCGCCCGGCCCTGTCGGTCCCACCCACGTCCGGCCCACCCACGATCCCGCCCCCGCCCCGCCCCGCGCAGCCTCGGCCGACAAGGGCACGGCGGCGGTCGAGCACCCGGGCACACGGGCCCCGGACACACAGGGACACAGGCCCTCGGACGGGCAGAAAGAGACAGGAAGGCAGAAGAGCCGGAAGGCGGCGGACGACCGGAGGAGTGACCCGAGGTCAGCGGTGCGTCGCGCGGATCCGGTGCCGGCCGCGCAGCGGGCACCGGAGGGAGGAGGACACCAGGATCACCTCGTACCGGGACGAGGGGACGACGGCAGCGGTGCGGTGTCGCACGACCGGTCCTCCCTCAACTCATCACGGCGCGCACCGCCACCGGAACCACGGCGGTGCGTCTCTGGATGCCGAGTGTAGGGAGCGGACCGCCTCCGGGTCACGCGGTTTTCCCGATTCGCCCCCACGCCGCTCGGCAGGGCACCGACCGTGTGACAACCGGGTCCTGATTCTGCAACAGCACCGCGTACGGACCGATCGGCGCGCCTAGGCTCCGCCGCATGAGTCTTTCAACGACCGACGTCGCCGCCGCCGGTGCGGCCTGGGTGTGGACACCGGACGACGCCGAGGTGGTCGAGACCGCCGAGTACACGATCCTGCGACTGCCCGAGCATGTCGCCTTCGACCTCTCGGTGGTCTCCTTCACCCCGGCCGGACCGCTCCCCGCGGCCGTCGACGCGGTCCTCGACCGGGCCCGCGCCTTCGGACTGCCGATCCTGGACTGGCAGGTGCTGGTCGGCTCCCCGGCCGGTCTGGCCGCCGAACTCGCGGCCCGGGGCGGCCGGGTGAAGCTCGGCCTGGAACTCCTGGCCGCGGACCTGAGCGAGGGCGCGCCCCCGCTGCGGCCGCCGACGGTGGACGCGTCGCTGCGTTGGGCGACGGACTTCGCGACGGCGCGGGCCGCGGCGGCGGTCGAGGTCACCGGGTTCGGCGGCGCGCTCCCGCCCGAGGAGCGGATCGAAGCAACCGCGGCGAAGGTCGCGAAGTCCCTTCCGGTCGGCGAGGGCGGCACGGTCGTCGCCTACGTGGACGGCGAACCGGCCGGCTGTGGCGGCGTCTCGATCGTGGACGGGGTCGCACGGCTGACGGGCGGAGTGGTCGCACCGCCCTGGCGGGGCCGGGGCGTGTACCGGGCGGTGCTCGCCGCCCGGCTCTCCTACGCGGCTACGCACGGCGCGACGATGGCCCTGGTCAAGGCCAACAGCACGACGTCCGGCCCGATCCTGCGCAGGACCGGCTTCACGGCATTCGGACCGGAACCCGTCTACGCCATCCCCCTGCACTGACCTCGCACCCGCCGGAGCACCACCACCGGAGGGAACCACCCCGCGCCTCCCGCGCGTCGAAGCGCGTGTGCGTCCGCACCGGCCGCCCGCCACGGCAGTGCGGAGTCGGAGGAGTTGGCGGAGTCGGCGGAATCCGGGGAGGCTCTCCAAGGTGTTGATCCCACTCGTCCTGCTGGTCGCCGGTGTCGGCCTGGTCCTCATGGGCGTCGACAAGCTGAACACCGCCGAGCCCACCTGCTACGGCCGGCCCATGTCGCCCGGCGACATCTGCCACGTCAAGGTGAAGGGCTCCTTCGGTGAAGGCATGGCGGAACCTCACGACACCACCTACCAGGAGCAGTTGGACAGTCTGACCAGCGGTGGCTGGACGGCGATCGGCTTCGGCGCCGTCCTGCTGGCACTCACGGTCGTGATCACGATCTCCTGGACCGTCACCGCCGCCCGTCGGGACCGGGAGTACTGAGACCCGATCGCACTCCCGCCCTCCGTACCGCTCCCGGCCGCTCCCGCAGGGGCATCCGCGTCCCCGCGGGAGCAGCCGGAGCAGCCGGAGCGGCCTTCGACCGGTCCGGCCGAGCGGCGCCCGTCAGCCCTTCGCGGCCGCGTACGCGGTCTCGGCGGCGAAGCCCCAGCCCGGGGCGGCGTCCCAGGGCACCAGCAGCGCGTCGTCCGTGGCGTAGACGTAGCCGGCGCCCCGGGCGAAGGCGGCGTCGAGGGCAGTGCGCATCGCGGCCCGGTCCGGGGTGTCGTACACCAGGTGCCAGAAGGCCGTGCCGCTGGCGTCGAGGGTCGCGCCGGAGTAGTAACCCGCGGTGGAGTTGAAGACGTTGCCGCCCAGCCAGGCGCCGGTGTAGTCGTCGTAGTCGCCCTCGAAGGTCACGAAGACGTCGGCCGTGCGGTGGCCGGGTTCGAGGTAGCAGTCGGCGACGGCGGTGCCCGGGTTGTTCACCACCAGGTCCTGGGCCTGCGGGGCGACGGAGTAGACGGTCTCCTGGACGTAGCGGCGCAGGTCCGCGTAGTAGTCGCGGGCGGTGTTGCCCGGGCCGCAGTCGCGCCCGGTCTGGTCGAAGAAGATGCCGTCGACGTGCAGCCGGTGGTCGGCCGTCCTCAGGTAGTTGTCGACGACGGCGCGGACGGCGGACGGCGGGAGCGAGCCGTGGCCGGTGTCGACGTAGCCCAGCACCCGGGTGCCGGTGCCGTGCGCGGTGACCCCGGCGCGCAGTGCATCAGCCTGCGCCTGCCAGGCCGCGTCGAAGGGGGCGTAGCCGTTGGACGGGTTGAGGACGACGATCGACGGTGCCGGGCGGGCGCTTGCCGCACTGGCCAGCATGGGCTCGCCGGGCAGTACGTAGGCCGGAACGGCGACCTCCAGACCGTGGGGTCTTTCGGCGGTCGCCGCGTCGGCCCCGCTGGGGGATGCCAGCGCGGCTGCGGTGAGCGCCACGCCGGCCAGCAGGACGGGCAGGGTCTTGGTGAACGAACGCATCGGGTCCCTTGCTCGCAGAAGACGGGAAAGCCGGAGGGGGCTCCCCCGCGGCGCCCGGGCACGGTCCGTCCAGCCCCTCGCGCCCCGTCCCCTCCACCCGCCCCGGCCGGGTCGGGCGCTCCCATTCCTACCGGTCCGATCCGCTCCCGGTGGCCAACTTCTGTTGAACGCACGGAAGTTCGCGCAAGCACCGACATCACTCGGAACCGCTCCTAGCACTCCCGCCTCCACTGCCACCACCGTCACCGACGCCGCTCCCACCCCCTCCGGCCACACCTGCCGCCGCGACACGCCCGACGGACCGCCTACGACGCGAGCGCGACGGGCGGCCGAGCGGGCCACCC
>NZ_LGDO01000182.1:0-5581 GCF_001279805.1 Streptomyces sp. XY431 | reverse complement strand
TGCGGCTGCGCCCGACGGCGCAGTCAAGCTCCGGGAGAGCGACGAGCCCGACACCGTCCTCACCACCACGCCGGGGCGGCTGCGGGCGCTTCTGCTGGGCGTCAAGGCGGGGGAGTTCGACCACCTCGCGCAGTAGTTGGCACAGTCCTCCGTCCCTGCGGTCGCGACGTCTTCGCCCCGTTGATCGAGCCGTACTTGCCGATCGGCGACTACGGCCCGTACCCGGAGCGGCTGCGACAGCAGTTCGAGGGCGTGATCTGGCGATTCCGGACGGGCGGGCAGTGGCGGGAGATGCCGATGGAGTTCGGGGCGTGGTCGACCGAGCTTCGGCATATCCGTCGGGACCGCCCACGCCTACGTCACGGCCGTCGTCCGCCGGGCCCGCTGCAGCCCCGACCGGATGACCGTCATCGCCGCAGCCGTCCTCACCTTGGAACGTCAACGCTGATGAATCTCATTGCCGTTCCAAGGTGAGGACGGCTTGGCAATGGCCGTCATCCAGTTGGGCACCGTCTCACGACCAGACAAGTCGACCTTCGGCAACGGAACAGACCGGACAGTCCCCCGCGCCGATCCTCGTCAGCATCTCCGCCACGGAGTCGAAGTAGTGAGCCAGTGACGCGTACTCGCCGGTGACCGTGGGCGCACCCACGAACCATCTGCCGATACGTCCGTCCCTCGCGTCGATGAACTTTCCCGTCCAGCCGTCCCGGTCCGACAGGAACGGGATCCACTCCTCGCGCCATTCGCTCCCACCGGACAAGGGGTGATTCGCGTAGAGCCTCTCCATCGCCCGGATGCCCAGCAAGAAGCTTCCCTCGTCGGGGAACCCGTCGAAGCCGCAGCACATCACGTCGTCGTCGACGTCTTCCTCCGGCAGATCCAGATTGTTCTGCAACAGCCACGTCCGCAGGTCCCCTTGAAGGGAGATCCCCATCCGTTCCTCGGCTGCCGTGAGCATCTGCTCCGTAGCGGGCCCCGGCAGATCCGCGTGATCGGCCGGCGCGTGCTCCCGAAGAAGGCTCATCACACGCGACCAACTCTCAGTCACACTCATCGCCCTCTGCCCTCTGTGCCTCTCTACTGCTCTGACCGGCAACGTTCACCGGGTGCGCCCGGCGACCGCGTTGCCGGTCTACGCTTCGCGGTCGTTGTGCGGGGGCTGGTAGACGTAGGGGGTCGTGGTGCTCAGAACCGCGAACCCGAGCCGTTGCAGGATGGGGCGGCTCTGGTCGGTCGCGTCGACCTGGAGGTAGCGGTAGCCGAGGTCGGCAGCGACTCGGGCACGATGGGCGACCAGAGCCCGGTAGATGCCCCGGCCTCGCCACGCGGCCACGGTGCCGCCGCCCCAGAGGCCCGCGAACTCCGTGCCCGGGTTCAGTTCCATCCGCGCCGAGCACACGGGCAGGTCGCCGGCCATCGCAACGACCATGCTGACCGTCTCCGAGTTCTGGGTGAGTTGGTCGAGCAGCCGCTGCCGCAGACGGGTGCTACTGGTGCCGAAGGCCTGCTCATGGACGTCCGCCACGAGATCCACCCCAGCCGAGTCGGTTACCGGACGCAGGTGAACACCCTCGGGCAGTGCGACGACGGTGGGCAGATCCTGGATCCGGGCGACCATCACCGCCTCCTCCGGCTCGGCTGTGAACCCGGCCGACCGCAACCGCCGCCCGAGATCACCGGGCCGGTCGTGGGCGTACACCTTCCACTCGAACTCGCGCCCCAGCGAGGCGAAGTACCGCACCTGCGCCGCGATCGCCGCGTCTGCGGTGGCATCGTCGAGGTCCGACCAGAGGACACCGTTCCAGTCGTGATCCGCGCCGACCTGTCGCACGACGTCGCCATCACGCTCGATACGGGCGCCAGGGCCGTCGGCCTTCGCGTCGTGCCTCAGCCGACGGTCGAACAGGGCGAGCACTTCTTCATGATCCATCCGCCCACTCCAGCACGGGGCGGGCAACTGTGCCATTGAGTTTTGCCCCCGTTCCCACCAGCATGGCTGATCACGCGGCGTGCTTCGCTGGACGTCCGCCCCAGCGAACACCTTTCTCGCTGCGAATGCGAGCGCGTTCGCGGCGCTGGGCGGCGAGGACATCGGGGTGGCGGGCGTTGGCGTTGCGCCACCGCAGGTAGGCGTGAAGCGCGCGGGTCTGGACGGTGTGGTTGGGGTGATTCGAGTTGGCGAGGGTGAACTGTCGCAGTGGTCCGAAGTGCGCCTCGATCGGGTTGGTCCAGGAGGCGTTGGTGGGGGTGAAGCAGAGGTGGACCATCCCGCACCGTGTCCTCGTCCGCCTGCACGAGCCGGGCGATCTCCGGGACCCGGTTCCCGCCGGCCGAGGCCAGCAACATCATCGCCCGCCGGTAACGCACCGAGCTGGTACTGCCCCGCCGCACGATCCTCTGTAACTGCTGGCCTTCGTGATCCGTGAGCCTGCGGACCATGACCGGCTCTGCCACCGCATCCCCTCCGACCGACCTGAACGTCTCACGACATCGAACCGGTTGATGGCCCGCCAGCACCAACCCGGCGAACCTACGCGGTCGCAGCACTACAGGGATGTCTCCGTCCGGCTGCGCCACTGCGGAGGTTGGGAAGTATCGGCCGGAGAACCTTGCAGGGATGGTGCTTCGAGGTGTGTTCCACCCCTCCCCACGATCATCTTCCGCCCCGAAGCGCAGGGTCGGCTCCTCAGCGAAGTGACCGCCCGCGACTCTTCGCAGACAACCCACTGTGCCCGGCGGGAGCAATGCTCATGACCTGTGGATCGGCCTCGGGTTGAACGCGAAAGGCGTACCTTCCCGAGTGATCGACTTCTGGTCGTCGAGTCCGCCCGGGCCTGCCGGCGAGCCGTGAATGCACCCCACCTCGTTGCTCTCGTCCGCGCCGGGGCCGCTTCGAACGCGGCCGGCTCGTTGAACGGCCGCAGACGACCGCGGCGTGAACAGGGTGGCGGACCTGCCTCGAAGTTCGAGAACATGCGGTCATGTTGGACGGCACGGCAGGACAGGACCTTCCGGTCGGCTTCGGCTTCCGGCCGTATCGCGGCGACGAGGACCACGGCGCCATGGCCGCGGTGCGGCTGGGGTGTGTTGAAAGGGACCGGGTCGATGTCCAATCGGTAGTGGAAGGGCCCCCGACAGCGGCTGAGATCGCCGAGGCTTCTGCCAAGTCGGAGGAGCCGTCCAAGAACCAGATCCTGGTGCTGCTCGACGGGAGCGTCGTCGGCTACTCGACGATCCGGTGGTGGCAGGAGCGGGACGGTACGTGGCTGTACCTGCACCGCGGCCACCTCTTGCCCGAGCATCGAGGCCAGGGCATCGGCTCAGCCATGCTGAGCTGGGCCGAAGAGCGGATCCGCCGGCTCGCCAATCAGCATGGAACGGCGCGGACGGCAGTGATCGGCGCGAACGCCATGGCCTCCGAGCAGGACGCCACGGCACTTCTGCGCGCAGCCGGCTACCGACGTGTCTTCAGCCTGGTCGAGCTGGAGCTGGGCGATCTGCAACATGTGCCCGAGCCGGGCAGCGAGCTGCCGGCCGGGATACGGACAGGGCCGATCGGGACAAGCCACTACCGTGCAGCCTGGAGGACGGTCGTCGATTCGTACGCGGACACCGGTTTCACCCAGAGATGGCCTTTCCAGGACTTCGTCGACACCGCCGACCCGGCATGCTGGAGGGCTGCCTGGAACGGGCAGGACATGGTCGGCGTCGCCCTCTGCTCCATCCACCGTCACGACCGCACCGTGGGCGAGGTGGAAGAGCTGAGTGTCCGGACGGACCAGCGACGCCTCGGAATCGGCCGGGTCCTGCTGCTGGACGGGCTGCGGAGCCTTCGCGAGCAGGGTGCAACGACCGCTCGGCTGTTCACGGGCACGGCGAATCCGCACCGGTCCTACGACCTTTACGAGAGTGTGGGGTTCCGGCGGCGGAACGAGTACGTCCGTTACCGCAAGCCGCTTGCTTGATCGACCGGCCATTGGGCTGTCGGGTCAGTCCACAGGATTTGACAATGCCTCGGCCGGGGTCGCCGTGGTGACCCCGGCCAGGTGTACTCCGTCGGTTTCGCGTCCCGGAGCCGTGAACGATCCCCGCTCAAGCGGCTTCGGCCCGGTCCAGCGCGGCGGTGCCGGGTCGCGCGAGCCAGACAAGTCTGGCGGAGAGGCCCGGTCGCCCTGCGAACAGGCAGAGGGCCCGCTCGGGCGAAGCGAGCGTCATCCGCGTTCGCCCGTCGACGACCAGGAGATGCGTCACCCCGTTGTCGTCGGCGAACCCCCAGGCGCAACCCACCCGTCGGCATCCTGGCCGCCGGCGTCGTACACCTGGACGACGGCGAACTGCCTGGGCGCGGTGTCGAGCACGAGTCCGCACAGCTCCTCGTCGAAGGAGGGGAGGGAGTTTTGCGAGGGCACAGCGGGCATGGAAGTCTCCTGCCTGTGAGGGAGTTGAATGCCGAGCTGCCACCACCAGCGGCAGTTCAAAGCCCTGATGCATCATCAAAAGTAGCCAGTCGGTGGTATGTAGTCCACCGCCTTGAGAGAATCCATGGCACTGTCACTCCAAAGGGTGAGCAGAGCTCGGCCGTGGTGAGCGAAGGAAGGGAGCAGCGGATGCCGCCCAGCAAGGTCCCGCCGAGCATTCGGCAGCGGCGACTCGGTGCGGAGCTGCGCCGGTTGCGCGAGCAGGCTGGTCTGTCGGTCACCCGCGCCGGGGAACTGCACGGCACCCAGCAGTCCCGCATCAGCAACATCGAATCCGGGGGATACCCGGTGAGTGCGGACCGGGTCCGGGCGCTCGCCCGGCTCTACGGCTGCGCGGACGACGCTCTGGTAGAAGCGCTCACCGGTATGACCGGTGGTCGCACGCGCGGGTGGTGGGAGGAGTACCGCGAGATTCTCCCGGCCGGGGCGCTCGATCTGGCGGAACTCGAACACCATGCGGTGTCGATGCGGATCACCTCGGTGGTTCACATTCCGGGTCTTCTGCAAACCGCTGAGCACGCTCGCGCGCTCTTTCGTGATGTGGTCCCACCGCTGTCCCCGCCCGAGGTGGAGCACCTGGTGTCGCATCGCATCAAACGGCAGGCGGTCCTCTTCGGTGCGAGCCCGACTCCGTTGTCGGCTGTCGTCCACGAGACAGCCCTGCGCATGGAATTCGGCGGTCCGGAGGTTGCTCGCGGTCAGCTGGAATACCTGCTGACCGCGAGCGAGTACTCCCACATCGACCTGCGGGTGATCCCGTTCGGGACTGGTAGCTTCCCGAGCTCCGGCGCGGCGATCGTGTACTTCGGTGCAGAGGTCGCGCGCTTGGACAGCGTCCAGGTCGATGGGGACAGATTCGAGTTCATTGACACCGAGCCGCAGCTGATCAAGTATCGAGCTGTGCTGGATCGCTTGGAAGCGAGCGCGCTCAAGCCTGGCGCTTCCCGCGACCTCATCCGCCGTGTGGCCCAGAGCATTTGAGACGGGAAGAACCATGACCACGTACAACTGGCAGAAGTCCTCCTTCAGTGGCGACACCGCCAACTGCCTCTACCTTGCGGCTGCGCCCGACGGCGCAGTCAAGCTCCGGGAGAGCGACG
>NZ_LGDO01000181.1:0-5595 GCF_001279805.1 Streptomyces sp. XY431 | reverse complement strand
GGGCGGCGGGCAACGTGAGCGCGGCGGACGGGGCGGAGGGCCACGGGAGCCCGGCCGACGGGGCGGAGGACGGGGCGGGAGCGGGGAGCGCGAGGGACGGCGTCGGGGACGGGAGCACGGGCGGCTCCGGGGGACGGGGTGCGGCGGAGGACGGTACCGGAGTGTCCCGGGGCGATCGGCTCGCGGCCCGGGTCGGCGTCGGCACCGGTGTCGGGCGCTGCGGACCGGAGGCCGGCACGTCACCCGGGGATACGGACGCCGGGAGGGGCCGCGGGGGCGCGGCCGTCGGCGTGTGCGCGGCGCCGCCGTCCGGTGCCGCCGTCGGCAGCAGGCCCAGCGCCGACACCACCGCCCCGGCGCCGACGACCGTCAGCAGACCCCACCGTCGCGGACCCGGAGGCCGGCTCCTCCCCGCGACCGGCCGGTGCACCACCGGTGCGGGCAGATCGGTGGAAGCGGGGTCCGCTCCCCCGGGGCCGTGCGCCGCCGCAGGTTTCCGCAGCTCGGCTCGTGCGGGCCCGGGCCTGCCGGACGGTCGGCGGGAACAGCCGAACAGCTCGCTCCGCAGCAGGTCGACGTCCCAGCGGTGCACGGCCGCGAGGTCCTCCAGAGCCCTGCCGCAGCGGGGACAGCGGGCCAGGTGACGGGCCAGGTCGACGGTCACCGGCGCGTCCTCGCCGACACCTGCGGCCGCGCTCCCGGCGACGCCCGCGGCCGCGCTCCCGGCGGCACTCCCGGTGGCGCTCCCGGCAGCGCTCTCGGACAACGGCACGGCCAGGTGGCGGCAGCGCCGGTCCGGCACGGTCGCGACGAACAGCCGCAGATAGGCGTCGGCGAGCGTCCGCCGGGTGTCCGGGGGCGGGGCGTCCGGCCCGGGCGGTGCCACGAGGGCCCGCCACAGCTGTGCCGCCTGCGGGTCGGTGAGCGTGGCGAGCGAGCGCAGCAACGGGCTCTCCTCCTCCGCCGCGCACCGGGCGGCCCGGTCGCCCGGGTGCGCTCCGGCCCCTTCGTCGAACCGGTCCAGGAACCCGGGCGAGAGCGTGCCGCGCCGTCCCGTCTCCGCCCTCCTCGCCGCGAGGTGGCGGGCCTCGCCGAGCAGGGAGACGATCCAGGACGGGCCGGGCGTCGAGCCCCGGTGGTGGGCGTCGACGGTTCTGGCGACGGCCTCCGCTGCCAGCTCCCGCGCGTCGTCCGCGGTGGCGCAGAGTTCCAGCACGCAGGCCAGGATCACATCGCCGTACCGGCGCGTCAGCTCCTCGACGGCGTGCTGCGCCAGGTCCTTCGACGGCAGGAGCGCCCGGAGTTGGGCGTCCGTCAGTGCTCCGACGGTGGGTGGCATGCAGGTCCCGTCCGGCTGTCCCCTGCGCGCGACCTCGCACCGCGGAGAGGACGTCGCCCAGTTCGATCGACGTCAGGTGGAAGCCGCACGACCTGCCACGACCCGCGATCCGTCCTTCGAACGAGCAGGACGGGTCCCGGAGTCGCGGGGCCTCTTCCTCGACTTCCCAGGGGGAGAGCGGTGGTGGCCCCGCACGTCCCGCTCCGTTGCCGGACCGTTACCGGAGGCCTCCGCGTCGACCCGACGGAACGCGGGGGAGGCGCAGATTGTCAGCGGTGCCCCCGGCGGACCGCCGCCCGGC
Source organism: Streptomyces sp. XY431 (assembly GCF_001279805.1). Classification (NCBI taxonomy): domain Bacteria; kingdom Bacillati; phylum Actinomycetota; class Actinomycetes; order Kitasatosporales; family Streptomycetaceae; genus Streptomyces; species Streptomyces sp. XY431. The sequence goes on along the minus strand of NZ_LGDO01000181.1, from coordinate 3,955 downwards.
GGGCGGCGGTCCTGGGGGGCGTGCCGGCGGTCCTGCGGGTGGGTCAGTTCCCGAGGGTGACCGCGGTGTCGTCGATCAGGTAGGTCGTCCGGGCCGCGAGGTCCTCCCGGCCCACGAAACGCACGTCGACGTACCGGCCCGCGTACGAGGACAGGTCGACACTCCGCTCGACGTAACCGGTGGACGCGTCCAGGTTGGACCAGGTGGCCAGCACGGTGTCACCGGCCTGGACGGTCAGCTTGTCGTAGGGCACGGTCGTGGTGCCCTCGTCCGTGCTGATGTGCACCCAGAAGGTCAGCACCGCCCGGCAGCCGTACGGGATGTGGACGTTCTGGGCCAGGGTGTCGGTGCTGGTGCTGCCGTGCCCGCCCAGCCAGGCCTTCCACGCTCCGCTGTGCGGGAGGGTGTAGGGGTTGGTGGAGTCGACGGTCCGGCCGTTCGACGCGGTCCAGGCGACGGGGCCGTCCTCGAAGCCGGGGTTGGCGAACAGCTGGGCGGTGGCGCACTGGCCGACGGTGTAGGTCGTCCAGGAGAACGACACCGCGTCGTAGGCCCCGGTGGGGTCGGTGGCCGTGAGGGTGACGGTGCTGTCGGCCTGGGTGGTGGGGGTGCCGGAGATCACGCCGGTGGAGGCGTCGATCGCCAGGCCGGCGGGCAGCCCGGTGGCGGTGTAGGTGAGCGGCCCGGCGTTGCTGCTGGTGGCCTCGGTCCGGAGGTTCACGGCGGTGCCGGTCCGGGTGACCTGGTCGCCCGGGCTGGTCAGGGTGACGCCGGTGGTGATGCGGGGTCCGACGTTGACGGCGGCCCAGGCGTTGGCGGTGTTGCGGTAGGCGGGGCTGTCGGCGCCGTACAGCTCGGCGGCGGCCTTGAGGGTGGCGGTGCGGGCACCGGCGTAGTCGGTGGCGGAGGTCATGTGGGTGCTGAGGGCGCGGTACCAGATGGCCGCGGCGGCCTCGCGCCCGATCGGGTTGACCGGTCGGCCGTCGGAGGTCGGCGAGTCGTAGGCCACGCCGTTGACGAGCTTGGCGCCGCTGCCCTCGGAGGCCAGGTAGAACCAGTGGTTGGCCGGGCCGGAGGAGAAGTGGACGTCGCTGGAGCCGATCCCGGCGTACCAGTGGTCCTTGGAGGCGCCGTCCTTCGAGGGCTGGTCCATGTAGCGCAGCGGCGTGCCGTCGCCGTTGATGTCGATCTTCTCCCCGAGCAGGTAGTCCCCCGGGTCGGCGGGGTTCCTGGCCCAGAACTCCACGGCGGCGGCCATGATGTCGGAGGTCGCCTCGTTGAGGCCGCCGGACTCGCCGCTGTAGACCAGGCCGGCGGTGTTGGCGGTGACGCCGTGCGTCATCTCGTGGGCGGCCACGTCGATCGAGGTGAGCGGGTGGGCGTCGTAGTCGCCGTCGCCGTACGTCATGCAGAAGCAGACGTCCCACCAGTACGCGTTGGCGTAGCCCCTGCCGTAGTGGACGTGGCTGGTCGCGGCGACACCGTCGTTCCGGATGCCGTCGCGGCCCTGGACCTCCTTGTAGTAGTCCCAGGTCAGTTGCGCACCGTAGGCGGCGTCGGCACCGGCGGTCTGCGGGTGGTCGGGCCGGCCGGTGCCCCAGACGTCGTCGGCGTCGGTGAACAGGGTGCCGGTGGCGCGGTCGTCCTCGGCGTGCTCCAGGTCGTAGGTCCGGTGCCCGCCGCGGGTGCCGTCGGTCAGGCTGTACGTGCCGCCGGCCGCCGTGGTGCCCAGGGTGACGTCGCCGGAGTACTGGCTGTGGCCGGTGCCGTTCCTGACGTCCTGGTAGTCGAAGAGGTGGGCGCCGGTGGCAGCGTCGGTGATGACGTGCAGCTCGGACGGGGTCCCGTCGCCCTGCACCCCGCCGACGACGCTCTCCCAGGCCCGCACCGGCCGACCGGTCGCGGCCCACACGACCTCGCGGACGGAGGTGACCGCTGCGGCGCTCACCCCCTCGGCCCCGGCGCGCTCCAGCGCGCGGGCGTTGGCGGTCCCGGCGGTGACGGCCGCCAGGGCGGGGCCGACCGCGAGGGTGGCGCCGGTGGCCCTGTCGACGTCCTTGACGGTGCCGTCGGCGGCCGTGTGGACCACCAGGTCGCCGCCGAGGACCGGGAGTCCGGCGAGGGTGCGGTCGTACCGGGTGTGCAGCGTGCCGTCCGTGTCCTTGCTGACGGACTTCGGCTCCAACTCCTCCTCGGGGCCGAGACCGAGGGCTTCGGCGGTGGCCGAGCGGCGGGTCCGGGCGCCGGCCGTCAGCGCGGCCTGCTCCTCCCGGTCCAGCGGTGCGGGTGCGGCGCCCGCCCGGGGGGCGGGGACGCCGGGGACGCCAGGGCCGGGGCCGACGCGCCCGGCGGCGGTCACGGTGGTGGAGCCGGGGGTGACCGGCCCGGCTGTGGCGGGGCCGGAGGTGACCGGTCCGGCTGTGGCGGCACCGGGCGGCAGCACGGCGGTGATGAGGGAGACGCCGAGCGCGAGCGCGCACGCTCCGGCTGTCCGGTGGGTGCGAGGTGTCAAGGAAACTCCTCGGGGGGGTGGCCGGCGTCGGGCCCGGCCTCGGGGCCCGGATGCGCCGGACGACGTTGTCCGGTCGCCGTCCGGGCGACGGCGTACAGGCAACTGCCGCTCCCCACGGACCACGTGACGAGTTCGGCAGGCTCGACGAAGCGTGGCATGTTCGCGCGAACATGTCACCATGCCCGGTGCGAACCGGCCTGATACGCCAAGACCCGACACGGCCCGCGTTCCCACCGGCGTTTCTTCCGCAGGACCCCGCTCCGGGGCCGGGCCGGGCCGGAGGGCTGATCGGGGCATGTGCGAAGAGGAGCTGCGCACCCCACAGCCGGGGCGCGTCGATGCCCCGGACCCGCGGGGAGGGTCCGGGGTGACAGCGGCCGCAATGGCCGGATGCGGTCGGAACCCGGATCGGCGCGCCGGGCGAACGGTCGGCGGGCCGGGCGAACGGTCATTCGCCGGAACAGCACTCCAGGATCTGCCGGCAGTCGAGCGCCCGGACCGTGTCGCACGGGCAGCACCGCAGAGAAGTGGCGGTGGAGCGGCTCGCACCGGGCCGAATTCTCGTGGCCACGGCAATTCTCCTCGGTGCCGCACCCGACCGTCCCGGGGTATTGCCTTTTCCAGGAAAGCAGGCGCACCCGGGCCGGTCCAGCATCACGGCCACCCAAGTTCGCACGGGTCCGCGGAACCGTAGGTACCCCTGTCCGTAACCCTGGGTAGCGCCACCTCCGCCGACGGAATCCTTGGCAGCACCGGCCCGGCTGTACCGCCAGGGAGCCGTCCCACTACCGGCCGTCACCCCGGGTGGAGACCGGCGCAAGGTCGACGGAGGCTCCCGGGCGACGCGGGAATTCCGATTCCGGGATTCGATCGCGCCGGCCGTGAACCCGTGGGCGGCCGATGCCCCACGCAACCGGGAAAGAGCCCGGCCGCATTTCCCCGCTGCGCCGATCTGTGATTACTCTTGCGGACCCCGCCCCATTCCGGGAAAGGCGGCCACCCATGCTGCCTGTCGCCCGACCTCCCCGCCCGTCGCCCGTCACCCGCGGCCGGCCCCGGGGTCCGCCACGGCCGGTGGGTAACGATCTCGCAACGCAGCGGGACGCGGACGGCGATCCCTACTCCCCCTGTCCGAGTCCCCCGAACCGAGGAGTGCGCCGTGCCGACCTGTCATGCCGCCGACGCCGACGCCCCGGTGACGCATCGTCGCCGGACCGGCCGCCGGTGCGCATGGCTGCGCCAACATCGCTGCCCGGAGGCGGACCGGGCGCGGCCGCACGCCCCGAAGGCTCCCGCCCCCGGACGGCGCACCACCCCTCCGGCCGTCCGTGCGGGGCCCTGAGCCACCCGCGCCCCACGATCCACCGAACGTCCGCACCCTCCAAGGACCACCATGCCCCAGCCGCCGCATCCGGCCGACGACACCCCCGAGCCCGCCCCCCC
>NZ_LGDO01000180.1:0-5609 GCF_001279805.1 Streptomyces sp. XY431 | reverse complement strand
ACCACCATCCGCATACCTCACACACCACCAGATACAGCCACCACACCACACCCATCAGGGACTTCCACACAGTTCACCCTGACGCGCCGAAGTCAGTAAAGGTCCAGCCTCTTCTATTGATCAGAAACGGCTCGGGTTCTCATGAACATGAGGGGTCTTCACCGGGGTCGCCTGAGCCGCCTCGATGGTCCTGGCCGCCTCGGCTGCTTCCCGGAAGGTGACGACCGCCTCGCCGTTCTCCCGCGCCCATGCGGTAAGCATCCTGATGGGTTCCTCCAGGGTTCGCCCGAGATCGGTCAGGCAGTACTCCACGCGCGGCGGCGCCTCGGCGTACGCGTGCCGCTCGACGAGCCCGTTGGCCTGGAGCCGGCGCAACGTCTGGGTCAGTACCTTGCGCGAAATGCCACCGCTCAGCTCGACCAGCTCGCCGTGGCGCAACGGACCGTCGGTCAGCGCGAAGAGCGTGACCATGGACCACTTGCTGGCGATGATCTCCATGGCCAGGAGAGCGGGACAGTCGGCGAGGAAGGCAATTCCGGGTCGCAGGCTCATGCCCGAACGTTACCTGAAGGTACCTATCGGCCGCCTATCGTCATCGAGGTGCGCACGCCCCGTTACTCGCATCTCGCACGATTGAGGTTTCAGCCATGTTCGTCTCCCTTGCCGTCGTCACCGTGTTCATGTCGGCGCTTCTCCTGGTATCGGCCGGGGCCAAGTCTCTGCGGACGCGGCACATCACCGAGCAGATGTCCACCCTCGGAGTGCCGCAGAGCATGATGGCTTTCCTGATCGGCGCTCAGATCGCGGGCGCGGCCGGTGTGATCGCCGGACTCTGGTGGGGACCCGTCGGAATCGCCGCCGCGATCGGCCTGACGCTCTATTTCGCCGGGGCGGTCGCCTTCCACCTGCGCGTCGGCGACCGCAAGGGCGCGTCTCCGGCGGTGGTCCTCACTGTGGCCTCCGTCGCCCTGATCGTGCTGCGCGCTGCCACCCTCTGACAGCGGACAGCCGGTCTGACGCCGGCCTTGATCGTGCTCAGTGAGGTTGGTCTCCGATGAGGACGGCCACCGTTGATCATCGTGAGTTGTGTCGACAAACGAAGATCAGCCGGTGGCCGTGGGCCACAGCGTAGATCCTGCTCGGTGGCAATCGGTATTCGAGGGCCTGATGGGCAAGGTGGCGGGCCGGTTCGCCCGGGTGGAACCCCGCCGCCGAGCAGAGGCGTTCGTGCTGGGGCTGCTCGCGGACCTGCCAAGGAAGAACTGCTGGACGATCGCCGAGCACGCCGGTAACGCCAGCCCGGCCGGCATGCAGCACCTGCTCAGCCGGGCCCGCTGGGATGCCGACCGAGTGCGTGACGACATACGGGACTTCGTAGTCGAGCACCTCGGCGACGAGGACGCCGTACTGGTCGTCGACGAGACCGGGGACCTGAAGAAAGGCACCGCGAGCGTCGGGGTCCAGCGTCAGTACACCGGAACCGCGGGCCGGATCGAGAACTCCCAGGTCGCCGTCTACCTCGTCTACGCGAGTGCGGCCGGGCACGCCGCCATCGAACGGGCCACGACCACCACGACCCCCGAGCTCAGCCCGCTGACCTGTTGGCGGACCTGGCCGTCCGGCCGGCGTACGGGCTTCCCGAGTACGAGGCGGCCGCGCGGTTGCGGCACAACGCCAGATCCGCCCAGCCCGATGTCGAACTGGTCCTGGAGATGCGGGTCACCTACTGGGACCAGGGCGAGGACGCGGTGGCCGCGCTGTGGCAGGAGGCCGCCCCCTCGCTCCGCCGAGTGGCGATCATGCACCTGCTCATCGCGTGCTGCATGGTCCGCGGATACCGTGAACGCCGCCTCGCCCCCGCAGACGTCGTGTCCCTGGTCCGCCGGACCATCCCGCCCTTCGCCGCCGACTGGCTCGCATGGTCGAACCTGGGGCTCCCCGACCGGGGAGCCCCAGGCGATGCCCCCTCCGAGCCTCAGGCACTTCCACGGCCACAGGCGCGCTGAGGTGGCCGGCACTACGGCAGTCATGACGGTCCGCAGGTTGAACGGGCCCGGTCGGTGTGCCACTTGTCGGTCGCCCCCGGCCGATTCCGAGGTCTTCCGGCGAGACTCGCCCGGTGGTTCGTCGGCGGGCCGGACCGACGCACTGTGGGCGCGGACGACTACCATCCTGGGGTGTCCGACACGATCACCCCCACCGAAGCCCCCACCACCGTTGACCCGGCAGGGGAGCCGCTGCACCCCGACTTCGTGATGCCCGACTTCGACGAGACCCTTGACCCGTGGGCCGCCCTGGAGAAATGGGACGCTGACCTCCGGGCCCAGGCCCGGGCCGCGTACCCGGGGGAGGGACAGTGGTTGGAACGGGTCTGCTACCCCGGGCCGGTGCCCGCCGTACCCCTCGCCGAGTGCGACGGCACCTTCCTGCCCCTGGTCGTCACCGCCCACCGCGCCGCCCTCAGCCGCCGGGCCTGGAGGGTCCGGTAGGAACAGCCTCTGGCCCAGCCCGCCACCGGCACCGCGAAGGACATGTTCGCGGCCGAAATCCCAGTCCGCAGCCCTAACTTGACTCTGTCGGTGATCTTGGTGGGAGTGAGCTGACTGGCGTGGTCAGTGGGCAGCCTCGTGTCGGTGGTGCAGGCCGACCCTGGCGAGGTGCATGTTGTCCGTCCGTCCCCGTTCCGGTAATCAGGTCCCCGCTCTGACTGCGCGGGTTGCGCGGGCGAGCAATCTGAACGGGACGACGGCGATGTGGGTGCGGGATCGCCTGGACGGCCTGTGGCATGACGAGGACTTCGCCAGCTGGTACCCGCGCGACGGCCGTCCCGGTCTCTCGCCCGCCCAGTTGGCCACCGTCTGCGTGCTGCAGTTCTTGCTGGGCCTGTCGGACCGCGACGCGGCGGTGGCCGTGCGGTGCCGCATCGACTTCAAGTACACCCTCTGCCTGGAACTGGACGATTCCGGCTTCCACCACAGCGTGTTGTCCGAGTTCCGGCAGCGCCTTCTCGAAGACGACCGCGCGGACCGGCTCCTGGACCTGGCCCTGGCCCGCTTGAAGGACGCCGGGCTCGTGCGCGAGCGCACCACGCAGCGCACCGACTCGACCCACGTCCTGGCCGCGGTGCGTGACCTGACCCGGCTGGAGCTGGTCACCGAGTCGGTCCGCGCCGCGCTGGAGGAGACAGCCCGCACGGCCGGGCACCTGCTGGCCGGCCTGGTCGACGAGGAATGGGGGCGCCGCTACGGCCGTCAGGTGCGCCCGGGCAAGAACCCCACCCGGCCCAAGACCCGGATCCTCTCTGCCGGCGAGGACGCATGCCGACTGCTGGAGCACCTGCGGCAGTACGGACCGGGCTACCGGCCCGGCCCGCAGGTCGGGGCCCTGCGGCAGGTTGTCGTGCGGAACTACTACCGCGACGCGGCGGGCCGCCTGCGCTGGCGCACTGCCGACGACGGTGGCCTGCCGCCCTCCGCCCTGGCGGTCGTCTCGCCCTACGACACCACGGCCCGCTACGTCCGCCACGGTCACATCATCGCCTGGAAGGGGTTCGCCGCCCACCTGACGGAGACGTGCGAGCCTGACAGCGTCAACGTGATCACGGACGTGGCCACCACCTTGGCGGCGACCCACGACGCCCATGTCCTGCCCGGTCTCCACGCGCGTCTGGCGCGCCGGGGGTTGCTGCCCGCCGAGCACCTGGTCGACGGCGGCTACACCTCCCTGCCCCACCTGGAGCGGGCCGCCCGTGAACACCAGGTCACCGTCAGCGGCCCGATCAAGGCCAACCCGACCCGCCAGCACCGCCTCGGTGAGGGCTTCGGCCGCGACGGCTTCCGCATCGACTTCGACCGCCGCCAGGTCACCTGCCCCAACGGCCGGGTCAGCGCTGGCTGGCACGGCCCCTGCCCCACCTCCGAACTCGCCGCCGCACCCCCGATCGTCGCCCGGTTCACCCACGGCCAATGCCAGCCCTGCCCGGACAAGCCGCGATGCACGAAAGCACCCGCCCGCAACGTCGGCTTCCCACCCCGAGAACTCCACGAGCTGCAGGCCCGCGTCCGCGCCGAGCAGCAGACCCCCGAATGGAAGACCCGTTACGCGGTCCGCTCCGGCATCGAGGGCACCGTCAACGAATTCGCCCACGGACACGGCATGTGCCACTGCCGCTACCGAGGCCAGCCCAAGGCACACCTGCAGCACGTACTCACCGCCATCGCGGTGAACATCGAACGACTCAGCGACCGGCCGGAGACCGAGGAAACCCCCACACCGAGACCACCGACCGCCTTCCAGACCTACCTGGACCAACACGGAATCCCGCGGTCGAAGTCCTGGCGAGCCCTCGGAACCTGACCTCAATCACCAAGATCACCGATAGAGTCAAGTTAGTCGAGGACGACGTTGACGCGGTGGCGTTCGAGGAGTTGTAGGACTTTCTCGAAGGAGATGGACGAACGGCCGGGGCCGTCGAGGGAGCCCAGTGCCCGGCGTGCGATGTCGGCGTCGTGCCAGACCAGGGTGAAGGGTCCTACGATGCCGCGCTGGCCGCGCAGGCAGTCTTTGAGGTCGTCCCATCCCCGGCCGATGTTGAACCCCGGTCCGACGAGCGCCTCGCCCAACGCGCAGTACAGGCCCGGCAGGTCGGTGATGAACCGCCCCGCGAGGTGGTGGGTTCCTCCGCTGCTGTCCGGTCCGCCCGGATGGCGGCGTGTCAGGTTGAGCCACTGGGTACGGCCCTGTGTGTCCAGGGAGGCCCACTGGTTGGGCGTGCTCGGGTGACCCCGGTACCAGGTCTCCCAGATCCGCCGGGCAGCCGGCGGGGGGCGGTCGTCGTCCCCGCCGTCGGCGAGCGTGATGTCGAGCAGCGGGTCCCCGAGTACGGACGGACGGACGTCCGTGATCTCCAGGCGGACCATGTGACGTGCCATCTCCCGTCCGGCGCGGTCCAACGCCTGCAGGACCGCCCATTGCTCCGTCCATGCTCGGGGGTCGCGCAGGCGGCGAGCAGCGGCTCGTCGGGTTCGCACCCGATGAGCCGAAGGGGGATGTCGGCCTGTGCCTCGCGCGGGACGAGGAGGCCGTCGATACCGAGACATTCACCGGTTTGTCCACCGTGGTGGTCGACCGCATAGACCTCGAAGCGCGGCACCGTCGGCATGGTGCCGGGACCGGCGCCGCACCACACCTCGGCGTGTTCGACGACGCCGGTTCCCACGACGATGTCGACGAGACCCGGATCGGCCGCGTTGGGCCGGTGGGTGATGACGACCGTGTCCACGAGGCCCCAGGCGAGCTGGGGCATGCACTCGTCCCAGATCGCGACTTCCAGAGTGCCCAACGACCGCGTTGCTTCGTCGGGCCGGGCGATCACGTCGTGCCAGGGCCCCTCGGGCTTGCACCCCCGTATCGTCAACACCTCACGCGGTGGCGGCACCGGATCGACGAACAGGCCCTCGACGTCCGCGCACCGTCCCCAGTGTTCGATCTCGAGTTCCGCGTCCAGCCGACCCAGCAGGTACTTGACCGGGAAGCCATGTCCCCACGCGGCGTGATCCTCGCCCTGCACACAGCCTCCGGACAGTCCAACGATCTTGACGCGCCCGTAG
>NZ_LGDO01000179.1:0-5732 GCF_001279805.1 Streptomyces sp. XY431 | reverse complement strand
TGACGGCGGCGACGAGGTCGGCGGAGCGCGGCAGGGCGAGGGCGATGAGTTGTTCCGGTCCGGCGCCGTGTTCGATGAGCAGGTGGGCGAGGCGGTTGGGGCGGGTGTTGAGTTCGGCGTAGCTGAGGACGGTGTCGTCGCAGACGAGGGCGGTGGCGTCGGGGGTGCGCGCGACCTGCGCCTCGAACAGCTCGGGTACGAGGGCTTCCGCCACCGGCAGCGAGGTGTCGTTCCAGCCGGCCAGGAGGTCGTGGCGTTCCTCGGGGGTGAGGACGTCGAGGCGTCCCACCGGCTGGTCGGGGTTCTCGACGATGGCTTCGAGCAGGCCCACCAACCGCTTCAGCAGGCGGTCGGCGGTCGCCGGGTCGATGAGGGCCGGCTGGTGGTCGAGCCGCAGCAGGAACCGGGACCCGGGGATGACGAAGAGGGCGAGCGGGTAGTGGGTGGCATCGGTGATCTCGGCCCCGGTGAGGCGCACGTCCCCGTGGACGGCGTTCAGCACCGAACGGTCCAGCGGGTAGTTCTCGAAGACCACGATGGTGTCGAACAGGTTCCCCGAGGCGGTGGGGAGTTGGAGCTCGGTCAGCCCGATATGCTGATGGGGCAGCAGCCGGGACTGTTCCTCCTGGAGGCGGTTCAGCACCTCGGCGACCGACTCCTCCGGACACCAACGTACCCGCACCGGGAGGGTGTTGATGAACAGCCCGATCATCCGGTCGGCACCCGGAAGCTCGGGTGACCGCCCGGAGGCGGTGGCGCCGAACACCGCGTCGCGGCGCCCGGTCAGCCGGCTCAGCAGCAGGCCCCAGGCGCCCTGGATCACGGTGTTCACCGTGACGCCCAGGCGACGGGCGAGGGCGGACAGCGCGTCGGTGAGCCCGGGCCGGAGCTCGGCCCGGACCTGCTCGGGCAGGGCGCTCGCGCCGCCGGCCGCACCGCCGGTCGTGCCCCCGCTCGTGTCCGGCGCGAGCAGCGTCGGCTCCTCGAACCCCGCCAGGGCCTCGGACCAGGCCCGGCGTGCCGCGGCCTGGTCCCGGTCGGCCAGCCACTGCAGGTGTGCCCGGTGCGGGACGGCCGCCGGCAGCCCGGAATCGTCGCCGGACCGCTCGTAGAGGGCGAACAGCTCGGCCAGCAATAGCGGCATGGACCAGCCGTCCAGCAGTATGTGATGGTTCGTCAGGACGAGTCGGCTGCTCCGCTCGCCGAGATGGACGAGCAGCAGGCGGAACAGCGGCGGCCGGGTCAGGTCGAACCGGCGCGAGCGCTCGTCGGTCAGCAGCCGGTTCAGCCGTGCCTCGCGTTCCTCCTCCTCGAAGGCGCGGAGGTCGACCTCGCGGAACGGTGCCTCCACCTCCCGGGCGATGACCTGGACCGGTCGGCGGACCCCTTCGTGCCGGAACGCGGCCCGCAGCGCGGGGTTGCGGCGGATGAGCGCGCGGGCGGCGGCGCGCATCGCCGCCGGGGCCACCGTGCCATCGAGGTCGACGCCGAGCTGGACGGTGTAGACGTCGGGCGCCCGTCCGTCGAAGAGGGAGTGGAACAGCAGTCCCTCTTGGAGCGGTGTCAGCGGGAGCACGTCCTCCACGCGGGACTTGGTCATTCCGATGCACCCCATTCGAGGTCCAGGCTGGCTTCCAGCAGGTCGAGTTCGCTCTGGCTCAACGAGACGAGCGGCAGGTCGGAGGGGGTGCGACCACCGGCGTCGGGCTGTTCCGCGTGCGCCACGAGACCCTTGAGCGCCAGGAACCACCCTTCGGCCAGCTCCCGTATGGCCGTCTCGGTCAGCCAGCCGTCGGGCCAGGACCAGGTGGCGCTCAGGTGCGGGCCATCCGGCAGGTCCCAGGCGACCGCGTTGACCTCCAGACCGTGCGCCGCCGGCATCCCGGGGCCCCGGCCGGCGGCCGGGCCGCCGCCCGCGACGGCGCTGTCGTGCCGGATCGTCCAGTCCCGGTCCTCGTCGGCGGCGAACCGGCCGAGGTAGTTGAACGCGATCTGCGGGGTGGGCAGTGCCGCCAGCGCCTCGGCGGTGCGCGGGTTCAGGTAGCGCAGCATCCCGTAGCCGAGGCCGTTGCCGGGGATCGAGCGCAGTTGTTCCTTGACCCGCTTGACGGCCCGGCCCGCGGCCGGTCCGCCAGCGCACACCTCCTGCCACTCGGCCGGTCCGGCGTCCAGGGCGACGGGGAAGAGGGCGGTGAACCACCCCACGGTGCGGGAGAGGTCCACGCCGGGGGCGAGTTCCTCCTCCCGGCCGTGCCCCTCCAGGTCGACCAGGACGGCACCACCCGCGCTGCGGGCGTCGCGGTCGTCGCGCCAGTGCGCGACGGCGAGGGCGAGCCCGGTGAGCAGCACGTCGTTGACCCGGCCGTGGAAGGCGGCCGGCACGGTGGTCAGCAGCGGTTCGGCGCAGTCGGGCGGGAGGGTGAGCGTGAGGTGCCGCAGTCCGGCCGTGGTGTCCCGGCGCGGGTCCAGCGGGCGGTCGCCGAGGAGCGGGTCGGGGGTCTCCAGGATCCCGGTCCAGAGCGGCAGTTCGCCGTCCCTGGCGGGATCGGCGGCGGCTGCCACCAGCCGGTGGGCCCAGCGCCGGAAGGAGGTGCCGGTGGGCGTCGGAGCGACCGGCTGCCCGTCCGCGGTCCAGGCGGCGGCGAGGTCCGGCAGCAGGACCCGCCAGGACACGCCGTCCACGACCAAGTGGTGCAGGACCAGCAGCAGCTCGCCGGGGTGCCCGGGGCCGTGGTCGAACCAGACCGCCCGGACCATCGCCCTGGACTCCGGCGACAGTCGGTCCGCGGCGGCCGCCGCCCGCTCGGTGACGACCGAGCGCAGCGCCGGCTCGTCGGATCCCGTGACGTCGACCCGCTCGACGCACGGCCCGGCCGGGACCGCACCGGGGGGAGCCACCTCCCACTGCCAGGTGCCGTCCGTGGCGGTGAGCCGGGACCGGAGCATGTCGTGCCGGTCGAGCACGACCTGGAGCGCGGCCGTCAGCCGTTCGAGCCCCAGCCCGGCCGGGACCCGGACCACGACCGACTGGTTGAACGAGTCGATCGATCCGCCGCGCTCCCGCAGCCATCCGACGATCGGGGTGATCGGCACCGGTCCCACCCCCGAGCCGGCCTCCTCTGCCTCGACGGCGTCCGGGTCCGGCCCCGGGACGGCGGCGAGTTCCGCGGCCGTGGGGTGGGCGAACAGGTCGCGCGGGGTGATGGCCAGGCCTGCCTGACGGGCCCGAGCGACCAGCTGGAAGGCGATGATGCTGTCGCCGCCGAGGTCGAAGAAGGAGTCGTCGGCGCCCACCGCCGGGAGGTTGAGCGCCTCGGCGAACAGGCCGCAGAGGAGTTCCTCCCGGGGCGTCCGCGGGGCCCGGGCGGAGCCGTCGCCCGCGAGACCGGGCCGGGGCAGCGCGGCGCGGTCCAGCTTGCCGTTGAGGGTCAGCGGCAGCTCGTCCACCAGGACGACCAGCGGGACCATGAAGTCCGGCAGGTGTTCGGCGGCGTAGCGGCGCAGTGCTCCGGCCGTGGGGCCGGATGCCCGGGACGCCGCTGGGTCGTTGACGAAGGCGCCGGGCGCCTCGCCCGCCCCGGGCTCGGCGGTGAACACCCCGTCGTACGCCGCGGTGTCGTCGTGGTCCTCGGCCCGGGGGTCGACCAGTACCAGGTCGAAGCCGCCGTCGGGGTCCCCGCCGGTCCAGCTCGCCGCCGTCCGGTAGCCGGCGTTCCGGCCCACGGCGTGGAGGTCCTCAGGGTCGATGCCGGTGTCGGCGAGCCGCTCCAGCGCGGTCGCGACCGTGCCGCCGCCCGCCAGGACGCGCGCCGCGGCGAACTCGCCGGCCACGCGGGCGTTCGGCACGCCCACCACCCGGAGCCGGGGCGGCCGTTGCTCGGCGAGCAGAGCGGCGAGGGCCTCCGGCCCCTCGAGGTCCTGGCCCCACCGCACCTGTGGGACGGAGGCGAGGTCCGTGGTCCGTACCGGGGCCTTGTGCAGCACGGCGTCGTACCGGTAGCGGCTCAGCTCGTTGTGGTGGCGGGCGCGCTTCAGTCGTACGTCGACCGCGGCGACCTGTTCGGCGGCGGAGGCGAACGCGGTGAAGAACTCCGGGGCGACGAGCAGTTCCTTCTCCAGGGAGACGGCCCGCTCGACCGCCGCGCGCACCGCGGCGGCGTCCCGGCTCCCGGCGGAGCCGCGGCGGAGGACGACGCCGGTGTGCAGTCCGCGCAGCAGCCGCAGGTCCCGGACGTCCCCCAGGAAGACACGTCCTCCGGGGGCCAGCAGGTCCAGGGCCTGCCGCAGGACCCGCTCCAGGTAGTGGCCGTTCGGGAAGTACTGGGCGACCGAGTTGACGACGATGGTGTCGAAGTGTCCGACGGGCAGTCCGTCGACCGCGTCGGCGGCCTGGCAGCGCAGTTCGACGCGGTCGGCCAGCCCGGCGTCGGCCACCTGCCGGCGCAGCCGGTCGATCACCGGGGCCGAGACGTCGACGCCCCAGTAGGCCTCGCACTGCGGCGCCAGCCGGGAGAGGAGCAGGCCGCTGCCGACGCCGATCTCCAGGATCCGGCGCGGTCGCAGTTCCGCGATCCGGGCGACGGTCGCGTCCCGCCACTCGCGCATCTGCTCCAGGGGGATCGGCCGGCCGTCGTAGGTGCTGTCCCAGCCCGAGAAGTCCTCGCCGAAGGGCTCGGCGGAGTCCGTGTAGAGCAGGTCGTAGACGCCGCGCCAGTCGTCGACCTGCTCCTGTTCCGCCGGTTCCGCCGGGTCAGGGGCGGCCTGTTCGGCCGGGGCGGTCCGGTCGGCCGCGACGAGGTAGGCCACCAGTCGCTTGTCGCCCGGTCGGTCCTCCCGCACGACCACGGCGGCCTGGGCGACGCCCTCGTGCCGGGCGAGGACGGACTCGATCTCCCCGAGCTCGATCCGGAAACCGCGCACCTTCACCTGGGCGTCGGCGCGTCCGAGGAACTCGAGGCTCCCGTCCTCACGTCGGCGCGCGAGGTCGCCGGTGCGGTACATCCGGGTGCCCGCGGGGCCGAACGGGCAGGCCACGAACCGCTGGCCGGTCAGTCCCGGCCGTCCCAGGTAGCCTCGGGCGAGGCCCGCGCCGGAGACGTAGAGTTCGCCGACCGCGCCAGCCGGCAGCGGCTGGAGGAGACCGTCGAGGACGTGACACCGGAGGTCGGCGAGTTCCCGGCCGATCGGGCTGCTGCCGGTCGCGGCGGCCGCGGCTTCGCGGTCGAGTGCCCCGTGGGTGACGTGCACGGTCGTCTCGGTGATGCCGTACATGTTCACAAGCACCGGCGCGTCGTCGGCGTGGCGCTGGTACCAGTCGGCCAGCCGCCCAGGATCGAGGGCCTCGCCGCCGAAGACGACCCGGCGCAGGGCCAGTTGCGCACCGAGCTCCGGGTGGGCGCGGTCCGCCTGGAGGAGTTGGTAGAAGGCCGACGGGGTCTGGTTGAGCACCGTCACCCGTTCGGCGACCAGCAGCTTCAGGAAGTCCACCGGAGAGCGGGTGACGTCGGCCGGGACGACGACGAGCCGCCCGCCGTGCAGCAGCGCGCCCCAGAGCTCCCAGACCGAGAAGTCGAAGGCGTACGAGTGGAAGAGGGTCCACACGTCGTCGGCGCCGAACTCCTCCGCCGCGCCGAAGAGGCGCACCACGTTTTGATGGGGGATCGTGACGCCCTTGGGGGTGCCGGTGGAGCCGGAGGTGTAGATGACGTAGGCGGGGTGGGTGGGTTGGAGGG
>NZ_LGDO01000178.1:0-5737 GCF_001279805.1 Streptomyces sp. XY431 | reverse complement strand
GTCCAGCCGAAGGGGTGGAGGCGGGGGCGGTGGGTGGCGGCGCGCCGCAGACGGCGTTCGAGTTCGGCGTTGCTGCCGGCGACGGCGAGGACGTGCGGTCCGGCGTCGGCCAGTTCGGCGGCGGTGCGGGCCAGCGGGCCGAGGCCCCAGGCGCCGGACATCAGCAGGACGCAGCGCGCGTCCGGCGGCAGGCCCAGCCGCTCCCGGGCCTCGGCGCGCGAGGGCGGGCGGTAGAACGGTGCGCGCAGCGGTGCGGGCAGCACGGCCACCGGCGCGTCCGGGCGGTAGCGGCGGACACCGCAGGCCGCGACCTCGGAGGTGACCAGGAACAGGTCGGTGCCGTCCTGCACCCAGAGCCGGTGCGGGGTGACGTCGGTGCAGAGCACCAGGTGGCGGAAGGCGGGCGGGTCGCCGCGCAGGTGGTTGACGGCGGAGGTGGCGGTGGCGAACACCGAGACCACGAGTTCCGGGCGCTGCTCCGCGAGCAGCGCCCGGACGGCGGGCACCAGCCGCCGCCGGGCCGCCGCGTCGGCGAGCAGGGCGATCCGGGCGCCGGGGCGCAGGGCGGAGAAGTGGAACGCGTCGTAGACGCCGGGCAGGTCGAGCAGCCGCCGGAACACCGCCTCCCCGGCGTTGCCCGCGCGCTGCCCGAGCAGGGCCATCGCGTCGACGGTGCTGGTGGTCCAGCCGCGCGCCTCCAGGGAGTCGGCGCAGGCCCGGGCCATCACGTCGTGGCCCTGGCCGAGCGAGCCGGAGACCAGCAGGGCGTGCGGCACGGTCCGGCCCCGGTTCAGGCGCCCCGGCGGGGGCCGGACGCGGGGCCGGTCGCCGGGGCGGCCTCGGAGCGGTACCAGTCGGCGTACCGCCGCACGCCGTCGGCGAAGTTGGTGCGCGGCGACCAGCCGAGCAGCCGCTTGGCCTGCGCGGCCGAGATCCGGCGCCCGGCGTAGTCGGCGGTGCGGGCCTCGATGTGCTCGATGCTGACCGGTCCGAGCAGCCGGTCGACGGTGTCGGCGATGTCGCGGACCGAGACGGCGGTGGAGCCCTCCAGGGCGAAGGTCTGGTCCTCGGCGGCGGGGGAGAGGGCGCGGACGTGCGCGTCGGCGAGGTCCTCGACGTAGACGAAGTTGCGGCTCTGCCGCCCGTCGCCCGCGATGGTGATCGGCCGTCCGTCGAGCGCGGCCTGCACGAACCGGGCGACCACCAGCTCGTCGCGCATCCGCGGCCCGTACGGGATGCCGTACCGGAGGATGGTGAAGTGCCGTCCGTACAGCTGGCGGTAGCTGTGCACGAGCATCTCGGCGGCCAGTTTGGTAGCGACGTAGAGGTGCCCGCTGTGGTCCAGCTCGATCGGCACGTGCTCGTCGAGCTCCTGCTCCTCGTCCTCCATCCCGGCCTCGCCCAGGGCGGCCCCGTACACCCAGACGGTACTGGCCAGGACGGTCCGGCTGAGGTCGTTGCGGCGGGCGGCCTCCAGGACGGCCTCGGTCCCGTCGATGTTGGCCCGCACGGCGCCGACCGGGTCGGCGGCGACCCGTTCGACGTCGGCCTGCGCGGCCAGGTGGAAGACCACCTCGCAGCCGTCCAGGGCGGCGGTGAGGGCGGGCAGGTCGAGGATGTCGATCCGCGCGTGGTCGGCGTCGGGGTTGAGGTACTTGTCGGTGGAGTCCACCGCGAGCACCTCGTGCCCGGCGGCGAGCAGCCGGTCGACGACGTGTGAGCCGATGAAGCCGCATCCTCCGGTGACCGCTATCCGCACTGTTCTCTCCTGTCTTGTCTCGACCTTGTCCCGACTGACTGCTCCCGACGGTTCTCGCGACCGGCGGGGTCCGTCGGCCCGTGATCCGTCGGCCCGTGATCCGTCGGCCCGGGGTCCGTCAGCCCGTGAAGCGGCGATGGACGGCGGACACCGCCTCGATCACCAGCTCGGTCTCGTCCTCGGTCATGTCGGAGTGCACCGGCAGGCAGATCTGCCGGGCGCAGACGTCCTCGGCGACCGGCAGCGCCGCCCGCCGGTACGGGGCGAGCACCGGCTGCAGGTGCAGCGGCAGGTCGTAGACCTCGCCGGAGAGCCGGACGTCGTACTCCTCGGCGACGGCCCGCTTGAAGGCCGCGCGGTCGGCGCCGGGCGGCAGCAGGGCGACGTACTTGTAGTAGTTGCCGCGGGAGCCGGCCGGTTCGAGGACGGGCGTCAGGCCGTCCAGCGCGCCGAGCGCGGCGTCGTAGCGCTGGGCGACCCGGCGCCTGGTCTCCACGAACTCCTTGAGCCGGCGCAGGTGGACGGTGCCGATGGCGGCGTTGGGCTCGCTCATCCGCCAGGACGCGCCGAGCCGCACGTGGTGGTTGGTGGTGAACGAGCCCTTGCCCTGGTCGCGGTGGATCCGGGCCTCGTCGCGCAGTTCGGCGGACCCGGTGAGGATCATGCCGCCCTCGCCGCTGGTGGTGACCTTGGTCGGGTAGAAGGAGAAGGCTCCGGCCGTTCCGAAGGTGCCGGCGGCGCGCCCGAGGTAGCTGCTGCCGTGGGCGTGCGCGGCGTCCTCGACCAGCGGGACGCCCCGGGCGTCGCAGATCGCGCGCAGGGCGTCGACCTCGGGGGTGATCAGTCCGCCGATGTGGACCAGCACCACGGCGGCGGTGTCCGGCGTGAGCGCGGCCTCCAGGGTGTCCGGGCCGAGCGCGAGGGTGTCCGGGTCGACGTCGGCGAAGACCGGCCGGCCGCCCGCGTGCAGGATCGCGCCGGCCGTCGCGTAGAAGGTGACGGCCGGGACGACCACGTCGCGGCCACGGACGTCGAGGCCGCGCAGGACGATCTCCAGCGCCGCGGTGCCGCTGGCGACGGCGACCGCGTGGGTCGCGCCGTGCTCGGCGGCGAAGGACTGCTCGAACCGTTCGGTCCAGGGGCCGAGGGTGAGCGCGCCGGTGGCGAGCATCTCGCTCACGGCCTCCGCGACGGCCGCGCGGTCGTTCTCGTCGAACACGATGCGAGCGGCGGGAACGCCCATGGGCCACCTCCGGCAGCGGGTCGAGCTGCGGACGGGCGGTGTTCCGGGGGCCTGCGGGCTTCCGGTCACCGATGACGGACAGGTCTGGACGAACCGGAGCGAAACATCCGGTCCAGGCACATCACGCTACTTCGCCGGTCGGGGCGCGGCCCGTCCGTACCTCCGCCCGGGTGACCCGGCCGACCCTCGCACCCCGACTCCGGCGCCCCGCCCCCTCGGCCGCAGGTCGGAGCCGGACGGCCGCCGCCGCGCTCCGGGCACTACGCCGTCCGGGTCGTCCTGCTGCGTCCGCAGTAGTCCGGAATGCCTGCGCAGGGCCGACGCCGACGAGACGCCCGCCGACGCAGGATGGCCATGCTCCGGGAGCCCCTGGCCGCGACGGCCGGGCAGCGCTCCCGGCCACCGATCCCGCCCGACGCCTGCCGTCCGCTCTCCGCCGTCCGCTCTCCGCCGTCCGCCCTCCGACGCCCGCCGTCGGACATCAGACATCCGACACCCGAAGGAGTCCGCTCTCCCGTGGCCACTTTCCTGTACCGCCTGGGCCGATGGTCCTTCCTCAGGCGCCGGCTGGTGACCCTGCTCTGGGTCGCCCTGCTGGCCGCCGTGGGGGTGCTGGCCGCCAAGGCGCCCGCCGCCCCCGACGACGGCTTCGCCATGCCAGGCACCGAGGCGCAGAAGGCCTTCGACCTCATGGACGAGCGCTTCCCCGGCGCGATGTCCGACGGTGCCTCGGCCCGGATCGTCTTCGTCGCGCCGTCCGGCCAGAAGATCACCGCCGCCGCCAACCAGCAGACGGTCGAGAAGGCGGTCGCCGAGCTCGCCCACGGCGAGCAGGTCGTCGGAGCCGCCGGACCGTTCAAGACCGGCGCCGTCTCCCAGGACGGCACCACCGCCTACGCGACGATCAGCTACGACGCCAAGCCCGGCAAGGTCTCCACCGGGGCCACCGAAGCCCTGGAGCAGGCCGCCCAGCACGCGCGGGACGCCGGCCTCACCGTGGACATCGGCGGCACGGCCCTGATGGCCGCCGGCGAGGCGGGCGGTTCCGCCGAGGCGATCGGCATGGCGATATCGGCCGTCGTCCTGGTGATCACTTTCGGCTCGCTGCTGGCCGCCGGACTCCCGCTGCTCACCGCGGTGATCGGCGTCGGCCTCGGCATCGCGCTGATCACCGGGCTCGGGAGCGTGCTCGGCCTGTCCAGCACCACCAGCACCCTGGCGATGATGCTCGGCCTCGCGGTCGGCATCGACTACGCGGTCTTCATCGTCTCCCGCTACCGCGCCGAGCTGCTCGACGGGTACGCGCCCAAGGAGGCCGCAGGACGGGCCGTCGGCACGGCCGGATCGGCCGTGGTGTTCGCCGGGCTCACCGTGATCATCGCGCTGGCCGGGCTCTCCGTGGTGGGCATCCCGCTGCTCGCCAAGATGGGCCTCGCGGCGGCCGGCACCGTGGTGATCGCCGTCCTGGTGGCGCTCACCCTGGTCCCCGCGCTGCTCGGCTTCATCGGTCAGCGGGTGCTGCCGCGCAAGCTCCGCAAGCGGGGGCGGGCCGCCGCGGCGGGCGCCGGTGCCCGCCCCAACGGCGGTACCCGCTGGGCCCGGTTCGTGCTGCGCCGCCCGGTCGCCGTCCTGGTCGGCGGTGTGATCGGGCTCGGCGTGCTCGCCCTGCCCGCCCTCGACCTGCGGCTCGGCCTGCCGGGCGACGAGGCGAAGCCCACCTCCACCACCCAGCGCCGCGCCTACGACCACCTCTCCGAGGGCTTCGGCCCCGGCTTCAACGGTCCGCTGACCCTGCTGGTCGACGCCAAGGGCGTGCCCGACCCGAAGGCCGCCGCCCAGCAGGTCGGCGACGCCGTGAAGGGCCTGCCCGGCGTGGTGGCCGTCACCCCGGCGGCCTTCAACCAGGCCGGGGACACCGCCCTCGTCACCGCCATGCCGGCCACCGGACCCAGTGAGGCCGCGACCACCGACCTGGTCCACGCCATCCGCGACAAGGCACCGGGCCTCAAGTCCGCCACCGGTGCGACCGTCCTGGTCAGCGGTCCGACGGCGATGAACATCGACGTGTCGCAGAAGCTCAACGACGCGCTGCTGCCCTACCTGGCGGTGGTCGTCGGCCTCGCCGTGGTGCTGCTGCTGGTGGTCTTCCGCTCGGTGCTCGTCCCGCTCAAGGCCGCTGCCGGATTCCTGCTCTCGGTGGCCGCCGCGCTCGGCGCCGTCGTCGCGGTCTTCCAGTGGGGCTGGCTGGCCGAGCTGATCGGTATCGAGCAGACCGGCCCGGTGATGAGCATGATGCCGATCTTCATGATCGGCGTGGTGTTCGGCCTGGCCATGGACTACGAGGTGTTCCTGGTCACCCGGATCCGCGAGGCGTATGTGCACGGCGAGGAGCCCGGCGAGGCCGTGGTCACCGGCTTCCGGTACAACGCCCGGGTGGTCACGGCCGCCGCGCTCATCATGATCAGCGTCTTCGCCGGCTTCATCGGCATGAACGAGCCGATGATCAAGATGATGGGCTTCGGCCTGGCCGCCGCCGTCGCCTTCGACGCCTTCGTGGTCCGGATGGCGATCGTCCCGGCCGCCCTCGCCCTGCTCGGCCGCCGCGCCTGGTGGCTGCCGCGCCCGCTGGAGCGGATCGTCCCCGACGTCGACGTCGAGGGCGCCAAGCTCCGGACCGAGCCCCCGCTCCCCGACGCCCCCGCCGACGGGACCGGCACCGAACCGGCCCGCCACTC
>NZ_LGDO01000177.1:0-5757 GCF_001279805.1 Streptomyces sp. XY431 | reverse complement strand
CGGTGGGGGGCGGACCCGGTGGGAGCGCAGGAGGGACCCGCGCCACCCGACCGGGCGAGGTCCGGTCACCTGTGGTCGACGATGACGAAGTCGACGACAGCGGCCGGGCAGTGCGCAGGCCGGTCCTCGGGCCCTGGAATCCGCCCCGCGTCAACAACTGTGCGCGATCATGCGCGATCCAGCCGCGTTTCGAGCAGCTGTTGACTCGATCACCGACTCTGCGTTGCACTGGTGCGAGTTCGTCCCTGACGCGGCCACCCGGGACCGGGCCTTCGCCCCGGCCGATCCCCGGCCCGCCCGACGTCCGCTCCTCCGTCCCCGGGTCTCCCCCGCCTGCCTCCGGAGCTCCCCATGAGACTGCTCAGGTTGTTGACCGTGGTCGTCTGCACCGCGGCGGCCCTCGTCCTGCCCGGCTCGGCGTCCGCCGACCGTGCCACCGCCGCCGCCGGCACCGCCGCCGCGCCACCGCAGACCGTGCCCGCGCTGCGCCAGTGGACCGCCGACAGCGGCTCGTACACCTTCACCACCGCGAGCCGGATCGTCCTCGACCCCGTCCACGGAGCCCGACTCGCCGAGGACGCCGCCACCTTCGCCGACGACCTCGGCCTGCTGGCGGGCCGTCACGTCCCGGTGGTCGTCGGCACCGCCGGCGCGGGCGACATCGCCCTCACCCTCGGCGACGACACCCTGCCCGCCGAGGGCTACCGGCTGACCGTCGCCGCCTCGGCCACCGTCCGGGCCGGGACCACCACCGGCGCGTTCTACGGCACCCGGACGCTCCTCCAACTGCTCCACCAGGCGCCCACCGTGCCGGCCGGGACGGCGGTCGACTGGCCGGCCAAGACCGAACGCGGGCTGATGATCGACCAGGG
This sequence comes from Streptomyces sp. XY431, assembly GCF_001279805.1. Classification (NCBI taxonomy): domain Bacteria; kingdom Bacillati; phylum Actinomycetota; class Actinomycetes; order Kitasatosporales; family Streptomycetaceae; genus Streptomyces; species Streptomyces sp. XY431. Next base: position 4,885 of record NZ_LGDO01000177.1, on the reverse strand, counting down.
CCGGAAGTACTTCACCGTCGACTGGGTGAAGCAGCACATCAAGGAGCTGGCCTACCTCAAGCTCAACTACTTCCACTTCCACCTGTCCGACACCTACGGCTTCCGCCTGGAGAGCTCCACCCACCCGGAGATCGTCTCCGCCGACCACTACTCCAAGCAGGACATCGCCGACCTGGTCGCCCTCGGCCGGAAGTACCACATCACCGTCGTCCCCGAGATCGACACCCCCGGGCACATGAACCCGATCCTGGCCGCCCACCCCGAACTCGCGCTGCGCAACAGCTCCGGCGCGGCCGACCCCGCCTTCATCGACCTCTCGAACCCCGGGGCCTACACGCTGATCAAGGACCTGATCAACGAGTACCTGCCGCTGTTCCCCGCCCCCTACTGGCACATCGGCGCCGACGAGTACGTCGACGACTACAGCCGCTACCCCCAGCTGCTCGCCTACGCCCGCGCCCACTACGGCGCGAACGCGACCGCCAAGGACACCTACTACGGCTTCGTCAACTGGTCCGACGCACTGGTACGGGCCGCCGGCAAGACCACCCGGATGTGGAACGACGGGATCAAGGCCGGTGACGGCACCGTCGCCCCCGACCCCGGCATCCTGGTCGAGTACTGGTACGACTACGGCCTCACCCCCCAGCAGCTGGCCGCCGCCGGGCACCGGGTCGCCAACGAGTCCTGGACCCCGACCTACTACGTGCTCGGCGGCGCCAAGCCCGACACCAGGTGGATGTACGAGACCTGGACGCCGGACCTCTTCCAGGGCGGCCGGACCCTCACCGACCCGACCGGGAACCCCGGCTCGCTGATCCACGTCTGGTGCGACAACCCCGCCGCCGAGACCGAGGCGCAGATCGCCGCCGGCATCATGTACCCGCTCCGGGGACTCGCCCAGCAGACCTGGGGATCACCCAGGCCGACAGCCGCCTACGCGTCGTTCGTCCCGATCGCCGCCGCCGTCGGCCACAACCCCGCCTGGCCCGGCACCGGCGGACCCGGCAACCTGGCCCGCAACCGGCCGACCACCGCCTCCAGCACCGAGACCCCCGACTTCCCCGCCGCGTTCGCCACCGACGGCGACGGCGGCACCCGCTGGTCGAGCGCCTACGGCGACCCGCAGTGGCTGCAGGTCGACCTGGGCTCGACGCAGGCGGTGAACCGTGTCGTGCTGCGGTGGGAGACCGCCTACGGCAGGGCCTTCCGGATCCAGGTGTCCGACGACGGCGCCACCTGGCGCACCATCGCCTCCGTCACGTCCGGCACCGGCGGCGTCCAGGACCTCACCGGCCTGTCCGGCTCCGGCCGGTACATCCGGATGTACGGCACCGCACGAGGGACCTCCTGGGGCTACTCGCTCTACGAGATCGAGGTCTACGGCGGCCCGCCGGGCGGCACCGGCGCGCCGGTGCCGGCGTCCGGCTGACCGGCTGACCGGCCCGGTCGCGCTCCGGCCTGTGCCCCGCCGCCCGACCGGGTGGCGGAGCACAGGCCGTCGTGGGCGGTGGGCACGGACCGCGGGGACCGCCGTCCGGGCGAGCGCACCGCGGTGCTCAGGCCGCCCCGTCGGCGAGGTCGGCGCGGGTGGTCCGGAGTTTGGCGAGGACCCGGGCGACGTGGTTCTCGACGGTGCGGGTGGAGAGGAAGAGGGCGGCGGCGATGTCCTTGTTGGTGGCGCCGACGGCGAGGAGCTCGCGGATCTGCTCCTCGCGCGGGGAGAGCCGGTCGCCGTAGCCGCCCCGGCCGCGCGGGTTGGTGGTCTGTCGGCCGCGTTCGCGCAGCAGGCGGTGGCAGCGGGCCGCGTCGGAGGTCGCGCCGAGGCGCTCGAAGACGGCGATCGGGCCGGCCAGGCGGGTCTCCGTGCGATCGAGGCCGGTCCGGGTGCGGGCGGAGCGTTCGGCGGCGAGGGCGGCCCGGTAGGGACGGCCGATGTCGCTCCACCGCGCCGCCGGGAGGTCGAAGGCGGCCATCGCGGCGTCGGGATCGGTGGCGGCCAGCAGCAGGCCGCGGCAGTGGTGCTGTTCGGCGACGGCGCCGGGGGCGTCACGGCCGCCGAGGGCGTTGGCGTGGCGTTCGGTGAGGTCCCGGGCCTCGTCGACGCGGTCGAGGGCGAGCAGGGTCTCGACGGCGGTGGGCACGAGGTCCCAGGCGTAGCCCCAGGCCTCCTTGCGGTCCAGGAATCCCAGGAAGTCGAACGGGTCGGTCAGGGTCCGCCAGGCGGCCTGAGGGTCGTTGCGGGCGAGGTGGAGCCGGGCCCGCCCGGCCGCGGCGCCGAACAGGTCCAGGTGCGGTCCCCGGGTGAGCGCGGCGTCGAACAGCGCGGCCGCCTGCGCGGTCAGACCCCGGGCGGCGGCGGTCAGCCCCCGCACCGCCGCCAGCAATCCGCCGGACCGCAGCGGGTTGTCCGGGTGACGCTCGTGGAGGGTCTCCAGTCCACGCTCCGCCTCGTCCCAGTGCCCGGCCTGCCAGTCGAGCACGACCCGGAAGGTGTCCAGGTAGGGATCCAGTACGGGCAGGTGGGTGCGCGGTGCCATCGCCCGCAGTTCCTCGACGGCACTCGCGGACCAGGTGTCGTGCCCGACGCAGAGCCAGGTCTCGGCGATACTGAAGACGCTGATGGCCGTGCCCTGGAGCACGGGAACCTCGCCGTCGCGGGGCAACGCCGCCAGGACCTCGGGGAGGGCCGGGTCCGCCACCACGCCCTGCAGGAAGATGCGGGCGACGTCCATGATCTGCCGGGCGTTTCGGCTCTCGACGGCCGCCAGCAGGTCGTAGCCGCGCCGGACGAAGACCCGCTGCTCGGCAAGCGTGAAGCGGTCGGTCTGCGACAGGCCCAGGTAGCTCAGGATCCGGGCGGTGGTGACCGGGGCGTTGTCGCCCACCTCCGCCAGGGCGGTCACGATCTCCTGCTCGCCCGCCAGGTCTCCGACCTGGTAGATCAGCAGCGCCCCGAGGCTCGTCCTGATCCGGCCGCGCACCTCCTCCGGCAGACCGGCCACGGTCAGGATCCGGCGCAGGATCCTGACCGTGGTGGCGGCCTCGGTGCCGACCGAGGCCGTGTAGGACAGGGCCCAGGCGGCATGGGCAAGTTCCCGCGGGGTGAGGTCGGGCTGCTCGATGATCTCGTTCAGCAGCGCGGCGGCGGTACCCGTGTCGCCGACCGCGGTGGCCTGGTCGGCCGCGGCCCGGGCGCGGGGCAGCCAGGCCTCCCGGTCACCCAGCGCACGGGTGTGGTGGGCGATCTGCACCAGCGGCGGCGGATCCTGGGCCAGCAGCACGTCCAGGACACGGCGGTGCGCGCGGTTGCGGACCGGCCCCGGCAGGGCGTCGTACACCGCCTCCTGGGCCAGGACGTGCGCGAATCCGTAGGTGTCCGGACCGACCTGCCGCAGCACCGCGGCGTCGAGCGCCTCCAGCAGCGCCGCGTCGCCCCGCTCCTCGTCCAGCCCGGCGGCCTCGGCGAGCAGCGCGGCTCCTGCCGGAACGGTCAGTACGGCCGAGGCACCGACCAGGGCCGCCGCGTCGGGGCCGAGCCGTCCGGTCCGTTCCGCCAGCACCTCGCCGAGGCTGCGGGGCACCCGCAGGGCCGCCGGGTCCGCCCCGCCCGGTGAACGCGCGAGGCTGATCAGGTCCTCCTCGATCACCAGTGGCAGTCCCCCGCTGCGCTCCAGCAGGGTCCGCACCAGGGCCGGCGCCGGATCGCCGCCCAGCGCCTCCCGCGCCATCGCCCTCAGCTCCGCCTCACCCAGCGGACCGAGCCGGATCTCGACCCCGCCCGTGCCCGGCGGACGCCGGAACGGCACCCCCAGCACCGGCCGCCCGCCCGGCAGCTCCTCCCCCCGGTAGGTGAGCACCAGCGCGACGTCGCCCGGCATGTCCCGGGCCAGTAACAGGAGCAGTTCGCGGGTCGCCTCGTCCGCCCAGTGCACGTCCTCCACCACCAGCACCGCCGGCGCCACGGCCTCCAACACCGTCCGCACCGCCGAGACCACCCAGAACCGTCCTGATCCGGACACCGAGACCTCCGGCGGCAGGCCGGGCGGCGGCTTCGGCAGCGCGCCGGCCAGGTCGGGCAGCAGCGGTGCCAGCACGCCCGCCGTGGCGCCCAGCCGCTCCACCGGCGGCAGCCACGGCCCGATCCGGCGCAGCGCGTCGATCACCGGCCCGTACGCCAGCGGCTCACGCAATGGATGACACCCGCCCGCCAGCACCCGCAGACCCCGCGCGCGCAGCGCTACGGACGCCTCCGCGACCAGCCGGGACTTGCCGATCCCCGCCTCGCCCTCCACCAGCACCACCGCCGGACGCACCCCGGACACCGCGCCCAGCAGCGCGAGCATTTCGGCGTCCCGGCCCGCGAACGCGACGCCGTGCACGCCGAGGAAGGCCCTGCCGTCACCCTGGTCGTCCACAACCGGCTCCTCCTGTCCTGCCCGCGGCCTTCCCGGGGCAGGAGGGAACGCCGGCCTTCGTCGTCCACGGTAACCACCCCGGCACCGGGACGCCGGGGCGGCCGGGGGGCGGCCTGCCGTCGGGCGCGCGGGTGGGCCTTCGGGGGGACGTCCTGGCTACGGGCGCCGGCAGGTCGGGCGGGCGCCCGGTCCCTCCAGAGCCGCGCGGGTCTGATCGCCGTACTCCCCTCGGTCACGTTCCGCGCCCCGGATGCCGGCCGCGCGCTGGAAGGCCGCGAGGAAATCCGCGGTCGCGGCGTCGAACTGCCCCGGGCGGTACGGCACGTTGTCCCGCACGCAGTTCGCCCGGAGGAGGCGGTCCTGCAGCCTTTCCACGTCCCGCCCCTCGTCCCCGCGGCGCAGCGGGCGGACCGCGGGGGCGGTGGCGCTCGCGCTCGCGCTCACGGGAGTCCTGGCGGGGGATGCGG
>NZ_LGDO01000176.1:0-5927 GCF_001279805.1 Streptomyces sp. XY431 | reverse complement strand
CTCCCCCTCGGGACCGCCGACGCGCCCGCCCCATCCTCCTCCGGCACGGACACCGGCTCGGCCACCGGCACGGACACCGACTCCGACGCAGCGCTGATCGCCCGTCTGCGGGCCGGGGACGACGGCGTGGTGGAGACCCTGTTCGAGCGCCACCACCGCGCCGCGCTCGGCTACGCGCGCTCGCTCGGCGGCCTGGACCACCGCGCCGAAGACCTGGCGAGCGAGGCCTTCGTCCGGACCCTGGCCGCCGTGCGGGCGGGCAGCGGGCCGACCGACAGCTGGCGCCCCTACCTCCTGACGGTCGTCCGCAACACCGCGGCGGCGTGGGCGACGAGCGACCGGCGCTCCTTCCCCACCGACGCCGTCCAGGACTGGGCCGACGAGGCCGAGCACGCCCTCTCCCCCGACCAGATCCTCGCCGCCTCCGCCGAGCACGAGCTGATCGTCGCGGCGTTCCGCTCGCTCCCGGAGCGGTGGCAGTCGGTGCTGTGGCACTCGGTGGTCGAGGACCTGCCCGCGGAGAAGGTGGCCCTGCTGCTCGGCCTCTCGGCGAGCGGGGTCTCCTCGCTCGCCGCGCGGGCCCGGGAGGGCCTGCGCACGGCCTACCTGACGGCGCACCTGTCCAGGGCGCAGTCGGCCGAGTGCCGGGCCTTCTCGGGCCGGCTCGCCGCCCAGGTCCGCGGGAGCAACCAGCGGAGGTCCAAGGCGCTGGTCCGGCACCTCGACGAGTGCCCGGACTGCCGCCGCTGCGACGAGGAACTACAGGACGTCAACCGGCGGTTGCGGCTCGCCGCGGTGGCGTTCGTCGGCCCCTGGCCCGTCGTCGGCGCGGCGGCGCCGCCGTTCGTGCCACCCGCCGGGGCAGGCCCCGGTCCGTCGAACGCGCCACCACCGCACCATGCGCCACCTGCCGCCGGTTCGCCCGCCGGCTCCTCGAAGGTCGTGGTGGGCGCCCTCGCCACCGGCACCGTCGTCCTCGCGGCGCTCGTCCTGACGCCGCTCCTCCTGTCCTCGCCCCCGGAGCGTCCCTCGCACCTGTCGCCACCCGGCCCGGCCCGCAGCCCGACGGACGGGGAGCCGGACCGTCCGATCGACCTCGCCACCGTCACGCTCCCCCCGGTCGCCCCGCCGTCGGCCGCGCCGCCCGCTCCGGGCTCTTCCCCCGTCACTGCCGGTCCGGGCTCGTCCCCCGCCCCGACCAAGGGTGCCCCGAGCTCCTCCGCGGCCCCGTCCGGAACCGCTCCGCCGAGCGCCGCGGGCCGGTCCGGGTCGCCGTCCGCGACGGCCCCCTCGCCCCGGCCGAGCACCGGGCCGACCGCCGGGCGCAGCGGCGGGCTGTCCGCGAGCGTGCTCTCGGCCTCCACACCGGTCGCCCCGCTCCCGGGGGACCGGCGGGTCCGGCTGCGCCTCGCCGGACCGGGCACCTGTGGCGAGATCGAGGACCGGGAGACGTCCACCGGCCTGCCGTTCCTCACACCCTGCACCGGCTCGGAGGACCAGGTCTGGATCGTGCGCGCCGACCGCTCCGGCGGCGTCCAGCTCATCGGCGCCGCGAACAGCGCTTGCCTGGAAGCGGCCGGGACCGCCGGGGCCGCCGTCGCCCAGCAGGTGTGCGACGGGAGTGCCCGCCAGTCCTGGCAGCTCGTCGACCTCACCGGCGGGGAGAGCGCGCTCCGCCACCGTTCCTCCGGGTTGCTCCTCGCCGCCGAGGGCACCGGAAAGGTGGACGAGATCCTGCAACTGCGCGCCGCCGGCTGCACATCGGACCCGGCCTGCCGACCGGCCGCCGCCTTCCGCCTGTGAGCCCAGGTCCGGTCCGAACCGAACCGGACCTGCTGTCACCGCGCGGGGACAGCCGCGCGCCGGTTCCGCCGGACGCACCGCGGCGCGGGACCTGTCTAGGGTGCCGTTCTTCGCCGTGACGTCCAGCACCTCGCCGGGGCGCCGCGAACACCCCGGCGAAGGCCGATCCGGCGGTGCCGGGGTTGCCGTTCAGCACGACCGTGCCCCGGCGCGCGGGTTCGAGCAGGTCGGCGAACGACGCGGGCCGGGGACCGGGCCAGCTGTTGCACCAACGGCCGGCCCGGCCCCCGGAAGAGGCCCGGTCGGCCCGTCGGCTCAGCCGGCCGTCGAGCGCGCCGCGCTTCGCCCTCGGCCGCCGCGGCGGCGCCTGGCCAGCAGCACGGCGGACCCGCCGGCCGTGAGGGCCAGGGCCGCGGCGATGAGGATCCACGGCAGGTCGAGGAAGCCGGCGGAGCCGGTGGCGCCGATGCCGTTCGCGGTCACTGTGACCGCCACCTCGCCCCAGCCCGAGGGCGCCCCCTCCCAGCTCTCGGTCACCTGCACCTTCTCGCCCGGGAGCAGCTCGGCCGGCAGGTTCGTCAGGTGCCTCGTCGCGGGCCCGCCGACCCAGAGTCCCCCGACGCGCAGGGAGGCCCGGGGGTCGAGCGTCACGTTCCCGGTGTTGTGCAGGGTGAAGGTGACGGCGGTGCTGCTGTCGCCCGTCCCCGGGACGGCCGGATTCCTCGTCGTGAGGCGCAGGCGCTCGACCGCGAGGGCCGGGTGCCGCGCGCCTTCGACCCGCAGGTGGATCCGGGCCCCGACCGCGCGCCGGACACCGATGAAGGAACCGGCTCCCGGCCGGACCCGTTCGTCGACCGCCACGAGGGCTCCGACGTGGTCGCCGGGCGGGGCGTCACCTGGGACCGTCAGGGTGAAGGCGACCGTGACGGACGCGTGGGCGGGGACGGTCACGACGTCCTGCTCGGGCCTTCCCCAGGTGCCGACGTCGCGCTGGGTCTCCTCACGGCCGCGTACCGCCAGCCCTCCGTCGCGGGGCGTGTTGTACGCGTCGGCGACGTGGAGGCGCAGGGTCAGCGGCTCGCCCGTGCTGTTGGTGACGACGGCGCGGTCGGCGAAGGTCGTGCCGGGGCGGGCGGAGAGCTGGAAGGCCGTGCGCGGGGTGATCGCGGAATCGGCCGGCTCGACCGACCATTCGCCGTTGTCCGCGGCCCGGGCCTGGGCGGGGAGGAACACCGTCAGGACGACGAGGAGGAGGGTGGCAACGGTGGCTCTGCGCATGGCTCGCCGGCTTTCCTGGATCCCGGGTGCCGGACGCGCGACGTCCGGCACCCGGGGCACGATCAGAGGAGGGTGAGGGTCAGCGTTCCGGTGTAGTCGCCGACGGGGGTGAACTCGGGGACGTCCAGCGAGACCGTGGCACCGGCGGTGAACTCCCCACCGGTCAGGGGCCCGTCGGGCGCGGAGGCCAGGGTCGCGCCGTCCGTGCCGACGGTTCCGGCGCTGCCGGCCAGGCAGGTGCTCGGGCTCTTCGCCTTGGTGGAGCAGGTCGGGGTCCAGCTCAGCCGGGCCGCCTCGATCCTGCCGCGCGGGCCGGTGAAGTCGGTGACCTTGCCGGTGAGCGACCAGCCGGCCTCACCGCCGCGGAAGTCCTTGACGGTCGCCGGGTTGAGGGTGCCGGTCGACGCCCCGCCGGTCCCGAAGGCGACCGGGGGGAGCCGGACGGCGTCCGTCGCGGCGGTCATGGTGAGGGTGCCGGCCTTGACCGAGGTGCTGATCGGCTGGCCCACCTTGGCCGGGGTGCCACCACCGGACGGGTCGGTCGGACCCGTCGGGTCGGTGGGGCCGGTCGGGTCGGTGGGTGCGCCGACCCGGGTGACCTTCCACGCCTGACCGGCACCGGTACCGCAATCGGTCTGGACCAGGCGGGCGCCCACCCGGTTCGATCCGTCCTCGGTGGAGAGGCACTTGTTGCTGTGCTTGGCGACGATGCGGACGTAGCCGTCGGCGAGGTCCTCGAACCGCCAGCGCTGGTTCTCCCCCCAGCCGCAGTCGTACTGCTCGACCTCGGCCCCGTCGGCGACCGAACTGTTGGAGACGTCGAGGCACTTGCCGCTGTGCTGGGCGAGCACCCGGACGTTGCCGTTGTTGTTGTCGGTGAAGCGCCACCGGCTGTTCGGTCCGCTGTCGCAGGCGCCCTGGGCCACCAGCACGCCGTTGTCGGAGACACTGCCCGGCACGGTCGCGCACTGCCCGCTGGCCTTGTTCACCAGGGTGTTGAGCGGGTCCCCGCCGGTGCCCCGGACCCGGCCGGTGACCGTGTCGACCGAGACCTCGGTGTACCAGGGCAGGATCATCGTCGTGGCGTCCGGGAACTCCAGCGGGAGCCACACATAGGTGGAGTCGTTCACCCGCTTCGGGTCCGACCACACACCCGCCCACCGGTCGCCCAGGTAGAGGTAGGAGGTGGTCTCACTGCCCTCGACCGGCAGCACGAACGCGGTCTGCGACTGATGGCCGTTGCTGTTGCCGACATCCCTCATCGGCGTCCACGGCCCGGTGGGGCTCGGGGCGGTGGCGTACTTCTGCTGGTTCGGGTCCCAGTAGCTGGTCCCGGAGGTGAGCATGAAGTAGACGTCCCCGCGCTTGAACAGGGCCGGCGACTCACGGTGCCGGCCCGGCCAGGGGTTCGCCGGGATGCCCTTCACCTGGGTGTAGTCCTCGGTGAGTTCGTAGATCATCAGGTCGGCGTTGTTGTTCGCGGCGGAGATCATGTACGCCTTGCCCGCGGCCTTGTCCTCGAACACGGTGATGTCGCGGGACATGTACTCGTTGCCCGCCGCGTCCTTCGGCCGGAACGACCCCTTCCACTCGTACGGGCCGTCCACGGTGGCGGAGACCGCCACCGCCGCACGGGCCTCGGCGTAGGAGTCGTCGGCCTCCTTGTGCATCCACATCACGAACTGCCCGGTCCTCTCGTTGTAGAGGACCTTCGGCCGCTCGATCAGGGCCGTGGCCAGCTCCGGGGAGGACTCCTGGGTGAGGACGTGCCCCCGGGGCTCCCAGGTCTTCAGATCCTTGGAGCGGTAGGCGGAGACGTAGCGGAACTTGTTGTCCTCGCCGCGGTCCTCGCCGAACCAGTAGTAGTACTCGCCCACCTTGATCACACCGCCGCCGTGCGCCTGCACCCCCGCGCCGGCGGTGTCCGGGAACTGGGTTCCGGTCGAGGTGGTGACCGGTGCGGCGTCCGCCGCCGGCACCCAGACCGGGAGTGACAGGAGCAGGCCCAGGAGGCCCGCGAAAACGGATCCCACTCTTCTCATGCAGGGTTCCTTGATGCCATCCGTGCGGTCCCGCGCCCAGGTCCGGTCGGAGAGATCCCTCATCCAAAACCGAACAGCAAGCGACATCATCACACGGAAATCAACATATTGAGGGCTAGCCTGACTGCCCCCCGAATCACTGTCAACACACCCGCAACATCTGGTTCATCCCGTCGCAGCATTGCGGCCGGTCCGGACTCCGGCCCGGGTCGTCCGGGCAGTCCGCCGCCGACCGCCGGCGCCGGACCGGAGCCGGTCCGATGATCAAGTGGCCTGGCCGGGAGCACGGTTGACGGGCAGAGGGAACGACCGCTGCCGGGACGCAGTCCGGCGGCGGTGCGGTCAGGCGGGGCGGGCCCGGATCCGGGCCCGCCCCGCGGCACGTCTCACCCGTGCCGCGCCGTCCTGCGGCGACGGAGCACGACGAGGGCACCGGCGCCGACGCCGAGCATGGCCGCCCCGGCACCGGCCATCACGGCCTTCCCCTCGCCGCCACCGGTCGTGGCCAGGTTCCGCTCCAGGCTGTCGGCCGTGCTGGTCGCCCTGGTGACCGCCGCCGGAACGATCTTCAGAGGCGCGGTGGTCGGGACCTCCATCGGGAACGGGACCGGGAGTTGGTCGGCACCCTCGGCGGTGCTGTCGGAGGAGGGTTCGGCCGGCGCCGCGGCCGTGCTCCCGGTGGCGGTGGGCGTCGGAACGGCCGGCACCGGCGTGGCGGTGGGCGTCGGAACGGCCGGCACCGGCGTGGCGGTCGGGGTCGGGGTCGGGGTCGGCGCGACCGAGCGGCTGGGGAGGGTGGTGGTG
>NZ_LGDO01000175.1:0-5991 GCF_001279805.1 Streptomyces sp. XY431 | reverse complement strand
ACCACCTGCCGCCCGTCCCGGGCCCGGGCGACCAGGCCGTTGGCGTGCAGCACCCGCAGGTGCTGCGAGACCGCACTCGGCGTGACCCGCAGCCGGCGTGCGAGTTCGACGGTGGCCAGCGGCTCGTCCAGCATGGTGAGCAGCCGGGCCTTGGCCGCCCCGACCAGGGCGGTGAGCGCCGGGGCCTCGACGACGGGCGGGCGGGACCAGAGGGTCGCCACGCCCCGGCAGGGGTACGCCAGCGTGGGCGCGCCGTCCGGGCTGAGCGGCGGTGCCGGCTTGTGGGCGAACACGGACGGCAGGAGCAGCAACCCCCGCCCGGAGGCGAGGACATGGTGCCGGCCGATCATGTCGGCGATGTGCAGGACGCCCCGGTGCCAGCGCAGGGAGGGGTGCATGTCGGCGAAGAGCAGGCGGGCGCCGCCGAGGGCGAGCCGGCGGGCCCGGTAGGTCATGTCGGCCTCCAGCAGCAGCCGCATCCCCGGCCACTCCGGCCGCACCGCGATCTCCCAGTAGCGGCGCAGGAGTTCGCAGAGCGCGTCGCGCAGCCGGCGGACGGCCGCGTCGTCGGCGCGGTCGAGGGCGGTGCGCAGGGGCTCGGGCGGCGGGTCGGGGAGGTGGGTGTCCAGCAGGTCGCGCCGGACCACCGCGGGGGCGGTGCGGCGGACGACGGCCAACTCCTCCTCGAAGCTCGGCGCGAAGCCTTCCGGGCGGGGGGTGAGGAAGTCCGGCACGGTCCGCCGCGCGGCGACCAGGGAGAGCAGCAACCCGCTGTCGAACCCGTCGAGTTCACCGAGCGACCGGAGCACGGACCGCCGCCAGGGCAGGTGCAGCGCCGACAGGCCCGGTTCGCGCAGGACGCGCAGGCTGAGCACGGTCTCGTTCAGCGGCGAGAGGGCGAACCGGGTGTCCGCGAGGTCCTCGACGCCCAGCTCGAAGGTGATGACCATGAAGCGCCACGCTACATCGGTTGGCAACGGCGCGCCGCCGGGCCAACCTCCGGGTATGACTCGCCGCCTGCTCCTGCTGCTCACCGTCACCTGCGCCGTCGGCGTGGGCACGATCTACTTCCCACAGGCGATCACCCCACTGATCGCCTCCGGCCTGGAAACCTCCGAGAGTTCCGCCGCGCTGGCGGTGACGTTCACTCAGATCGGTTACTCCATCGGCATCTTCCTCATCGTGCCGCTCGGCGACCGAATACCCAACCGCCGACTGCTGACCACCCTGCTCGGGCTCACCGGCGTCGAACTGCTCGCGGCCGGCTGCGCACCCTCACTGCCCGTTCTGCTGGCGGCGAGCGTCGCCGTCGGGACCACCACGGTCGCCGCCCAGGTGGTGTCGCCGATGGCGGCCGGGCTGGTGCCGGTCGACCGGCGCGGGGCGGTGATGGGCACCCTGCTGAGCGGGGCCACCGGTGGCATGCTGCTGGCGCGGACGTTCAGCGGCACGCTCGGCGAGTACCTGGGCTGGCGCGCCCCGTACCTGGCGGCGGGGGTGCTGACACTGGTGCTCGCGGCCGTCCTGACCCGCGCCCTGCCGGACGTCACCGCCGTCGCCCCGGCGGTCCGGCCGTCGTACGGGTCGCTGCTGGTCGAACCGCTCCGACTGCTGCGCGACGAACCGGAGTTGCGCCGCTCGGGCTTCTACCAGGCGATGGTCTTCGGCGGGTTCTGCGCCGTCTGGACCTGCCTGCCACTGCTGCTCACCGGGCCCGAGTACGGGTTCGGCGCGCAGACGGTCGGACTGATCGCGCTGGTCGGGGCGGCGACGATGGTGTGCACGCCGTTCGCCGGACGGGTGGTGGACCGCCGGGGCGCGGACCCCGTGAACCTGGCCGGGCTGCTCGGCGCCCTCGCCTCGGCGGCGGTCCTGGCGGCCGGGGGCGGGGGCGGTGCGGCGGGCCTGGCCGTCCTGGTGGCCGGCACGCTGCTGCTGGACGTCTCGATGCAGTCCGGCATGATCGCCAACAAGACCCGGGTCTACGAGCTCCGGGCCGACGCCCGCAGCCGGCTCAACACGGCCTACATGACCTTCGGTTACCTCGGCGGCAGCGTCGGCTCCTGGCTCGGCCTGCGCGCCCACGCCCTGGCGGGCTGGCCGGGCGTCTGCACCCTCCTCGCCCTGCTCACCGGCCTCGCCCTGACCCGCCACCTCGTCGAGGCGCGCCGCCGCCACCTCGTCGAAGCGCGCCGCCGCCGCACCGTCCCGGCGACGCCCCGCGACCGCCTGCCGGAGCGGCCGCGCGACGGCGGATCCAAGCAGGACGAACAGCAGGCCGATCGGCAGACCGAACAGCAGGCCGCGCAGCGGAGCGGGCGCAAGCGCGAGCCCACCCCGTAGCGAACGATCCGGCGCGAACGATCCGGAACGCACGGTTCTCCTGTCGTTCACGCGACTCGCCCATTAAGGTCGCGTGCATGACAACATCTCGGGGAGCAGCCGTGCCGGCGCCCCCCGGCCGGCACTCGCCCACGCACCCACGCCCCGCACCGCCCACCCCCGACCGGAGGTCGCCCGTGGCCCGCCTCTACGTCCGCAACGGCATCAACCCCGACGACCCGGACGCGCCCGTGGTGGCGCTGCTCGTCGATCCGGACGGCCCGCCCGGCGAGCGCGCCGTCGCCAAGCTGAGCTGGTACGGGCACGAGGGGGACGGCGCGTTCTTCCTCCTCCCCACCGACGGCTGGGCGGAGCACGCCCTGGACGGGGACCGCCTGACCGTCGCGGTGGCCGCGTACCCGTTCACGCTGGAGCAGATCGGCGCGGACCCGGCGGCGTTCCCGGAACGCTCGCCCGCCCTCCCCGAGGCGGCCCTGGTGCTGCACGCGGAAGCGGCGGTCGACCCGGCGCTGTACGCCCGGGCCGGCGCCGCGACCGCCGTGTTCAACGCCCGCCCCGGGCTCGCCCTGGAGCAGGTCCTCGCCGGGGACGACGCCTGGCCGGTCGTCCTCGCCCCGCCCCCGCCCACCGAGGACTGAGCGCGGGGGCCGGTCGGCCGCACAACACCCCCTGCCGACCGCAACGTCAACGGTCCGTCAACTCGCTGTATGCGGCGGCGCGATGACATGACGGGAGGTCGGATCCACCGGGGAGCCGGCCGAAAGGGGAACCCGACATGATCAACCGTCGTACGGCCGCAGCCGCGGTCCTGGTCGCCGCGACCGCGGTGTCAGGGACGGTCCTGGGGGCCGGGGCCGCGAGCGCGAGCACGACCGACCTGCCGCTGCCGGTCAGCGGCGCCGAGTACCGCGTCTCCAGCAAGGCGGGCGGCGCGCTCCAGTGGGACAGCCGTGACAGCGGGTCCAACGTGGTGGTCCGCGACTGGAACGAGTCGTCCGCCCAGCAGCTCTGGACGATCAAGGACGAGGGCGCCGGCACCTGGTCGGTCAAGGTGCCGGGCACCAACAACGCGATCGACCGCGACATGGGCCGGAACACCGTCGGCGCCTGGAACTACGTGGCCGCGGACAACCAGCGGTGGAGCCTGCACAACACCACGCTGGGCGACGGCAGGGGCTGGCTGCTGCGCAACGTCTCGGATCCGAGCCTCTGCCTCGCCCGCGGCGCCGACCTGAACGCGAAGGTGGCCGCCTGCAACACCGGTGACCCGGCGCAGAACTGGAACCTCGACCGGAGCAGCGGCACCACCCCGCCGTCCCCCGGCCGCCCGGTCATCGACCTGGACTACTCGCGGGCCCCGGACCTCGGCCCGTGGCTGGAGCAGCAGAAGCAGACCATTGCGGACTACTACTCGACGATCTCCGACCTGGCCATCAAGGGCGCGTGGACCGCCGCCCCACGGTTCCGGATCGTCCTCGACCCGCAGATCACCGACCACCCCGCCGAGGCGCGGCCCGGCGCCGTGCCCGAGATCCACGCGAGCGTCGACTACACCCGCAACAACCGGAACGACACCGGCTTCCTGCTGCACGAGGCCGCGCACGTGGCGTTCTTCGGCCACCCGGGCCGCCCGTGGTGGCTGGAGGAGGGACTGGCGGACTGGGTGCGCTACTACAACTTCCAGCCCGGCACCGTGCATCCGCTCGCCCCGGGCGACCGGTACGACAGCGGCTACAGTGCCACCGCCCGGTTCATCGACTACGTCGCGAAGACCTACCGGCGGCCCGACCTGCCGTACCTGCTGAACACCAGGGACTACGGCTCCGGCCAGATCTGGGTCCAGGTCACCGGCAAGAGCGCCGACCAGCTCTGGAACGAGATGCCCAAGTAGTAGGCCGAGGCCGCCCCGGCCCGTCGACGGGACAGGTGTCCACCGTCGACGGGCCGGGGCCCGCTTCGACTCCGACGGGGGGCCGGCCCCGATCCTGACCGGCCCCGATCCTGACCGGCCCCGTCCGGACTACGCCCCGCTGTGCCGGAGCATGTCCTCCCGCTCCACCACCTTGACCCGCTCCCGACCCTCGGCCTCACCCAACGCGCGCTCGTGGGCGTCGAGTTCGTACCAGCCCTGCCAGGTGGTGAACCGCACCCCGCGCTCCCGCAGGTACGCCGGGACCGCCTCCGGGTCGGGCTCGACGGCGCCCGGCAGCCGCCCCTCGGCCTGGTCGGCGAGCAGGCAGGCGACGGTCTCGTTGGCGTCGCCCTTGGTGTGCCCGATCAGGCCGACCGGCCCGCGCTTGATCCAGCCGGTCACGTACACGGCGTCCTGGTGCGAGCCGTCGGCGGCGAGCACCCGGCCGGCCGCGTTCGGCACGGTGCCGGAGACCGGGTCGAACGGCAGCTTGGGCAGCTCGTCGGAGTAGTACCCGATCGCCCGGTAGATCGAGCGGACGTCCCAGTCGGTGAACTCGCCGGTGCCGCGGACGTTGCCGGTGCCGTCGAGCTCGGTGCGCTCGGTGCGCAGCCCGGCGACCTTGCCGTCCTCGCCGAGCACCTCCACCGGGGACTCGAAGAAGTGCAGGTAGAGGCGGTGCGGGCGGTCGCCGACGTCCCGGATCGCCCAGTTCTCGATGGTCGAGGCGACCATGTCGACGTGCTTGGCGGCGCGGCGCTCGGCGATCGAGCCCTCGTCGTAGTCGATGTCCTCGGGGGCGACGATCACCTCGATGTTGGGCGAGTGGTCGAGCTCGCGCAGCTCCATCGGGCTGAACTTGGCCTGGGCGGGACCGCGGCGGGCGAAGACGTGCACCTCCAGGGCCCGGTTGCGCTTGAGGCCCTCGTACACGTTCGGCGGGATCTCGGTGGGCAGCAGCTCGTCGGCGGTCTTGGCGAGGATGCGGGCCACGTCCAGGGCGACGTTGCCAGCCCCGAGCACCGCGACCTTCTCGGCCTCCAGCGGCCAGGTGCGCGGCACGTCGGGGTGGCCGTCGTACCAGGAGACGAAGTCGGCGGCGCCGTAGGAGCCGTCGAGGCCGATGCCGGGGACGTCGAGCGCGCGGTCGGCCATCGCGCCGGTGGAGAAGACCACGGCGTCGTAGAACCGGTGCAGGTCGTCCAGGGCGAGGTCGCCGGGGTAGTCGACGTTGCCGAACAGCCGGACCTCCGGCTTGTCCAGCACCTTGTGGAGGGCGGTGACGATGCCCTTGATCCGCGGGTGGTCGGGCGCCACGCCGTACCGGATCAGACCGAACGGCGCGGGCATCCGCTCGAAGAGGTCGATGGAGACCCCGGGCTGCTGGGCGGCGTCGGACTTCAGCAGGGCATCGGCGGCGTATATGCCGGCGGGGCCGGCTCCGACGATCGCGACACGGATCGGGCGGGTCATCTCGGGGCGATCCTCCGGACGGGGGCGAACAGGACGGGGTGGAGCGGCGGAGCAGGTCGAGCGCCAAAGCGGGTGGAGCGGCACAGCACGGAGCAGCACAGCGCCCGGTGGGGCGGACGGGCGAGGGTGCCCCACGTCCACCCAACCCCGCCGGACCTTGCCACTGTAGGCGGTGTGGATCTATGGGCCCATAGAGCGAACCTATGGCCGATCCGGGAACAACGACGCGGCCCCGCCCGCGCCCGGATCCGGCCCCCTCCGAC
>NZ_LGDO01000174.1:0-6992 GCF_001279805.1 Streptomyces sp. XY431 | reverse complement strand
GGAGAGGCGGGTGATGGCGCGGCTGCGCAGGGCGACGATCCGTGCGGCGTCGTCGAGGGTGAGGGCGCCGGCGACGTGGGCGGCGGCGATCTCGCCCTGCGAGTGGCCGACCACGGCGGCGGGCTTCACGCCCAGGGAGCGCCAGAGTTCGGCGAGGGAGACCATGACGGCGAACAGCACGGGCTGCACGACGTCGACCCGGTCGAGCGCACCCTCGTTGTCGTCGCGGACGACGTCGAGCAGCGACCAGCCGTCGGCGAAGGGCTCCAGCGCGGCGGCGCACTCGGCCATCTTCTCCGCGAACACGGGCGAGAAGTCGAGCAGTTCACGGGCCATGCCGATCCACTGCGAACCCTGGCCCGGGAAGACGAACACCGTCCCGGTCGGGGCGGTCCGGCCGGTCACGACTCCGGTGGAGCTGCCGGTGGAGACGAACTCCTGGAGCCGCTCGGTGAGTTCGGCGGCACTGCGGCCGAGGACGACGGCCCGGTGGTCGAACAGGGCGCGGCCGGCGGTCAGGGTGAACGCGACGTCGCGCGCGCCGGGTTCGGTCCCGTCGGTGATCCGCTCCAGCAGATGCGCGGTCTGCTCGGTCAGCGCGGCCTCGGTCCGGGCGGACAGCACCCACGGCAGTGCGCCGCCGCCCGGGCCCGCCGAACCCTCCGGCTCCTCGCCGGGCGCGGCGGCCGGCTCGGGCGCGGCCTCCAGGATGACGTGCGCATTGGTGCCGCTGTAGCCGAAGGAGGACACGGCGGAGCGGCGCGGCCGGTCCACCTCGGGCCACGGCCGGTTCTCCTCCAGGAGCCTGACCTCGCCGGCGGTCCAGTCGACGAACCGGGTCGGCTCGTCCACGTGCAGGGTGCGCGGCATCACGCCGTGGCGCATCGCCTGGACCAGCTTGATCACGCCCGCGACCCCGGCGGCGGCCTGGGTGTGGCCCAGGTTGGACTTCAACGAGCCCAGCCAGAGCGGGCGTTCGGCCGCCCGTCCCTGACCGTAGGTGGCCAGCAGAGCCTGCGCCTCGATCGGGTCGCCCAGCGTGGTGCCGGTGCCGTGGCCCTCGACGAGGTCGACATCGGCCGAGGTCAGCCGCGCACCGGCCAGCGCGTCCTGGATCACCCGCTGCTGGGCGGGGCCGTTGGGCGCCGTCTGGCCGTTGCTCGCGCCGTCCTGGTTGACCGCCGAGCCGCGCACCACCGCCAGAACCCGGTGCCCCAGCCGCTCGGCGTCGGCGAGGCGCTCCAGCACCAGCACGCCGACGCCCTCGCCCCAGCCGGTACCGTCCGCGGCCGTCGCGTAGGACTTGCAGCGGCCGTCGGCGGCGAGCCCGCGCTGACGGGAGAACTCGACGAAGACGCCCGCGGTCGACAGCACCGTCACCCCGCCCGCCAGCGCCAGCGTGCACTCGCCCTCGCGCAGCGACTGCACCGCCTGGTGCAGGGCGACCAGCGAGGAGGAGCACGCCGTGTCCACCGTGACGGCCGGACCCTGGAGCCCCAGGTGGTAGGAGACCCGCCCGGACACCAGGCTGCCGACGCTGCCGCCGCCGGGGTCGTAGTCGTGGTGGAACGACCCGGCGAAGACACCGGTCCGGGTGCCCTTCAGGGTCTGCGGGTTGATCCCGGCGCTCTCCAGCGCCTGCCAGGACGCCTCCAGCATCAGCCGCTGCTGCGGATCGATGCCGTGCGCCTCGCGCGGGGTGATCCCGAAGAACGCCGGGTCGAAGTCGGCGGCGTCGTGCAGGAATCCACCGGAGCGGGTGTAGGTCCGCCCGCTCTTCCCCGGCTCCGGGTCGTACAGGGCGTCGACGTCCCAGCCGCGGTCGGCCGGGAACTCGCCGATCACGTCCTCGCCCTTGACCACGATGTCCCACAGGTGGTCGGGGGAGGACACGCCGCCGGGCAGCCGGCAGCTCATGCCGACGATCGCCACCGGCTCGTGCCGCCGGTTCTCGGCCGCCTGCAACCGGCCCCGAGTGGCGTGCAGCTCCTCGGAGACCGCCTTGAGGTACTTCAGCAGTTCTTCTTCGGTGGGCATGGGTTCACTCTCAGATCGGGTCGGTGGTGGCTTCGTCGCCGGACACGGAGATGCCGAGGCTGTTGGTCACGAAGTCGAGGACTTCGGCGGCGCTGGCCGAGGCGAGGCCGGCCGGGGCCTCGGCCGCCGTCTCGGACGGGCCGCCGCTCCACGGCTCCGACAGGTCGCGCAGGGTCTCGGTCAGGGTGGTGCGCTGGGCGCCGGTGAGGTCCAGCGCGGCGAGGTGCGTGCGGATCCTGGCCAGGTCGGCCAGCACCCGTTCGTAGTCCGGCTCTCCGGCGTCCGCGGCTTCGGCGGGCGCCGGGGCGAGGCGGTCGAGCAGATGGTCCGCCAGCTCGCGCGGGCTGGGGTGGTCGAACACGGCCGTCACGCCCAGCTTCAGGCCGGTCCGGTCGTTGATCCGGTTGCGCAGCTCGACGGCGGTCAGCGAGTCGAAGCCGAGATCGCGGAAGGCCCCCTCGGGGGAGACGCCGTGGGCGTTCCCGTAGCCGAGGACGTGTGCCACGTCCGCCAGGACCAGACCGAGCACCAGCTCGCGCCGCTGCTCGGGCGACAGCCCGCCCAGCCGGTCGGCGAGGGACTCCTCGGCGACGGCGGTGACTCCCGCCGCGGCCGCCCGGCGACGGGGCGCCGGCACCAGGTCCCGCAGCAGCGGTGGCGCGCTGTCCGCGTCCAGCGCCGCCGGGTCGACGGCGACCGGGACGACCACCGGCCGCGTGCCGAGCAGGGCCCGGTCGAACGCCGCCAGTCCTTCCTCGGTCGAGGTCGGCCGCAGACCCGTCCGGGCGATCCGGCCCAGGTCGGCCGCCGCCAGGCCCGCCGTCATCCCGCTCGCCTGTGCCCACAGGCCCCAGGCGAGGGAGGTGGTGGGCAGTCCGTCGGCGTGCCGGGTTCGGGCGAAGGCGTCGAGGTAGGCGTTGGCGGCGGCGTAGTTGGCCTGGCCTGCGGAGCCGAGGACGCCGGCGGCGGAGGAGAAGAGGACGAACGCGGCGAGTTCGGCCTCGGCGGTGAGGTCGTGCAGGGCGTGGGCGGCGTCGGCCTTGGGTCGCAGGACGGTGTCGAGGCGTTCGGGGGTGAGGGCCTCCAGGACGCCGTCGTCGAGGACGCCGGCGGTGTGGACGACGGCGGTGAGGGGGTGTTCGGCGGGGACGGTGGCGAGGGCCGCGGCCAGCTGGTCGCGGTCGGCGACGTCGCAGGCCACGAAGTCGATCCGGGCTCCGGTGTCCAGGAGGTCCTGGGGTGCGGTGCCGCCGCTGCGGCTGAGCAGCAGCAGGTGGCGGACGCCGTGTTCGGTGACCAGATGGCGGGCGACCAGCTGCCCCAGGGTGCCGTTCGCGCCGGTGACGAGGACGGTGCCCTCCGGGTCGAGCGCGCGCGGCGTCACCGGGACGGTCCGGGCGTCGGATGCGTCCGGGTCCGCTGCCGACGGGGCGGAACGGGTCAGCCGGGGCACCAGCACCTGCCGGTCGCGGACGGCCACCTGGGGCTCGCCCGAGCCGACGGCCAGCGCGAACGCCTCCTCCGACCAGGTGTCCACGTCGATCAGCAGGATCCGGCCGGGGTTCTCGGCCTGGGCCGAGCGCAGCAGACCCCAGACGGCGGCGGTGACCGGGTCGGGCCGCTCCGCCATCGCGCCCTGGGTGACCACGGCGAGCCGGCCGTCCACCGACCCGGACGCGGTCAGGAACTTCTGTGTCAGCAGCAGGACTTCGGTCAGCCGGGCCCGCAGGTCGCCACCGGGGGCGACCAGGGCGACGGTGACGTCGGCCGGAGCGGAGCCCGGCTGCCCGGCCGGGACGGCCCGCCAGCGCAGGTGCAGCCCGCCGTCCCGGTCCGGGGCGGCCGAGGACATCCGGCGCAGCGTCAGGGCGTCCACGGTGATCACCGGTCGGCCGGTGGTGTCGACGGCGGTGAGTGCCACGGTGTCCTCGCCGGCGGCGGCGAGCCGCACCCGGACCGCCGTCGCCCCGGAGGCCTCCAGCGAGACCCCGGCCCAGGAGAACGGCAGCAGCGGCCGTCGGGCACCGGCGGCGCCCGCACTGCTCTCCGTCCCGCTGCTCTCCGTCCCGCCGAGCGACGGGACGCCGAGCGTCACGGCGTGCAGGGCCGCGTCGAGCAGGGCCGGGTGGATCCCGAACCCGTCCGGACGGGACGGGAGTTCGACCTCCGCGTAGAGGGCGTCGGACGTCGTCCAGGCGGCCCGCAGGCCCTGGAAGACCGGGCCGTAGCCGTAGCCGCGCCCGGCGAGCTCCTCGTACAGCCCGTCGACCGGGACCGGCCGGGCGTCGGCCGGCGGCCAGGGCCACGCCCCGGCCGGCTGCGCGGGCGCCGGGGACAGCACACCCGTCGCGTGCCGGACCGAGGGCTCGGTGCCCGAGGCCGGCGTGGCCGAGGAGTGCACGGTGACGGACCGGCGGCCCGCCTCGTCCGCGGCGCCGACGGCGACCTGGAGGTACACGGCGGCCTCGGCCGGCAGCACCAGCGGTGCCTCCAGCGTCAGCTCCTCCACCAGCCGGCAGCCCACCTCGTCGGCGGCGTGCAGAGCAAGGTCGAGGAAGGCCGTGCCGGGCAGCAGCACCGTCCCGTCGACCGCGTGGTCGGCGAGCCAGGGGTGCGAGCCGGGCAGCACCCGGCCGGTGAGCACGGCCTGGCCGTCCGGCAGGTGGACGGCGGCGCCGAGCAGCGGGTGCCGGGTGGCGTGCAGGCCGGCGGCCCGGAGACCGGCCGTCGAGCCGGCCGCGTCCTGCCAGTAGCGCTGCCCCGCGAAGACATGGCCGGGCAGCTCGACCAGCCGGCCGCCGGGCACGGTCCGCTCCCACGGCACCGGCACGCCCGCCACGAACTGCCGGGCCAGCGCCTGGACGAGCGCGAGCGGCTCCGGCCGGCCGGCGGTGAGCGCGGCCACCGCGACGAAGCCGTCCCGGCCGAGCTCCTCGTCGAGGGTGGCGTGCACCATCGGCGTCACCACGGCCTCGGGGCCGACCTCCAGGAAGGCGGTGATGCCGTGCCCGGCCAGGCAGCGCACCCCGTCGGCGAAGCGCACCGCCCCGCGGACGTGCTCCACCCAGTACTGCGGCGTGCCGAACCGCTCGGCGTCGATCAGACCGCCGGTGACGTTCGACACCACCGGGACCAGCGGCGCCCGGAACGTCAGGCCCGCCAGCACCTCGGCGAACTCGTCGAGCATCGCGTCCATCCGGTGCGAGTGGAAGGCGTGCGACACCGACAGCCGGCGCACCCGGTGCCCGGTGGCGCGGAAGTGATCGGCGACCGCGACCGCCGCCTCCTCGTCGCCCGAGACCACCACGGCCAGCGGCCCGTTGACGGCGGCGATCCCGACCGCGTCGGCCAGACCGGCCCCGGCGATGTACGCCTCGACCTCCTGCTCCCCGGCCTCGATCGCGACCATCGCCCCGCCCACCGGCAGGGCCTGCATCAGCCGGCCGCGGGCGGCCACCAGGGCGCAGGCGTCGGGCAGTGTGAGCACGCCCGCCGCGTACGCCGCGGTGATCTCGCCCAGCGAGTGGCCCATGACGTAGTCGGGCGTCACCCCGCGCTCCTCCAGCAGCGCGAGCAGCGCCACCTCCAGGGCGAACAGGCCGGTCTGGGTGTACATGCTCTGGTCCAGCAGCGCCGCCACCGGGGTGCCGGCCTCGGCGAACACCACGTCGCGCAGCGGGTGTTCGGCGTGGCCGTCGAGCTGCTCGTCCACCGCCCGGCAGACGGCGTCGAACGCCTCGGCGAACACCGGGTACCGCTCGTACAGCTCCCGGCCCATCCCGGCCCGCTGCGAGCCCTGACCGGAGAACACCAGGGCCAGCCCGCCGGCGCCGGCGGCACCCGTGCGGCCGGAGACGACGGCGGGGCTCTCCTCGCCGCGGGCGAGGGCGGCCAGCGCGCCGGTCAGCTCCTCCTGCCCGGTGCCCAGGAGCACGGCCCGGTGGTCCAGCACCGCCCGGCCGACGGCCAGGGTGTGCCCGACGTCGCGCGGGTCGAGGCCGGAGCCGTCCGTCCCGTCGGTGAGCCGCTCCAGCAGGCGGGCGGCCTGCCGGCGCAGCCCGTCCGGGGTCTTCGCCGACAGCGCCCAGGCGACCGCCGGAGCCGCCTCGGGGGCCTCCTGCTCCGGGGTGCCCACCGGCTCCTCGGGTGCGGCCTCCAGGATGACGTGAAGGAGGACACGGCGGAGCGGCGCGGGCGGTCGAGTTCGGGCCAGTCCTGCTGCTCGGTGAGCAGGCTGACGGCGCCGGACTCCCAGTCCACGTGGTGGGAGGGGGTGTCCGCGTGCAGGGTGCGGGGCATCACGCCGTGGCGCATCGCCTGGACCATCTTGATGATGCCCGCGACGCCGGCGGCGGCCTGGGTGTGGCCCAGGTTGGACTTCAACGAGCCCAGCCAGAGCGGCTGTTCGGCGTCACGGCCCTGGCCGTACGTGGCCAGCAGGGCCTGTGCCTCGATCGGGTCGCCGAGCGCGGTGCCCGTGCCGTGCGCCTCCACGACGTCCACGTCCGCGCCGGTCAGCCGCGCACTGGCCAGCGCGTCCTGGATCACCCGCTGCTGGGCGGGGCCGTTGGGCGCGGTGAGGCCGTTGCTGCCGCCGTCCTGGTTGACGGCGGAGCCGCGGACGACGGCGAGCACCTGGTGGCCGTTGCGGCGGGCGTCGGAGAGGCGTTCGACGACGAGCATGCCGACGCCCTCGGACCAGCCGGCGCCGTCGGCGTCGTCGGAGAAGGCCTTGCAGCGACCGTCGGGCGACATGGCGCGCTGACGGGCGAACTCCACGAAGGTGGTCGGTGTGGACATCACCGTCACACCGCCCGCGACGGCCAGCGTGCACTCGCCGTTGCGCAGCGCCTGGGCGGCCAGGTGCAGGGCGACGAGCGAGGAGGAGCAGGCGGTGTCCACCGTCATCGCCGGGCCCTCCAGGCCCAGCAGGTAGGAGATCCGCCCGGACGCCA
>NZ_LGDO01000173.1:0-68390 GCF_001279805.1 Streptomyces sp. XY431 | reverse complement strand
GGGCGGGGCGGGACTCAGTACACCCGCCACCCCTGCGGGTCGACGCCGCCCGGGACGGCCTCGGCGGGTCCGTACGGCTCGCGGGGGAACACGAAGGAGCCGATGTCCAGGTGGCTCACCGAGCCGTCGGCGGCCCGCACCACCCGCAGGGTCTCGCCCGCGTAGTAGTCGTTCAGGCCGGTCCAGGTGCCGTCCGCCTCGGCCCGGAAGCGGCCGGCCCGGCCGGCGCGGCCGAGCACCGACAGCTCCAGCCCGCGGTCCGCCGTGAGCCGCAGGCTGTGCGGCGCGGCGCCCCAGTACCAGGGGCCGGTCAGGGCCAGCAGCTGCTCGTCGAACTCGGCCAGCGGGCGCCAGGGCTCGGGGATCCGCGGCTCGTGCTGCGCGGTGAGCGCCAGCAGTTCGGCGGCGACCGCCGCGGTGCGCGTGCCGCTGGTGGCGTTGGCGAAGGCGATCGCGGCCAGGCCGTCCGCCTCGCTCACCCACAGCCCGGCGGTGAAGCCCGGCATCGAGCCGGAGTGCCCGTGCAGGATCCGGCCGTCGTGCTGGATCAGCTGGAGGCCGAGGCCGTAGGTCTCGCTCCAGTCGCCCGGCTCCGGGGCGACGGCGGGGCGGCGCATCTCGGCCACGGTGTCGGCGGACAGCACCTTCTCGTGGCCGGAGGCCAGGAAGGCGGCCCACTTGGCGAGGTCGGCGACGGTGGACCAGAGCTGGCCGGCCGGGGCCAACCGGCCGGTGTCCGTGAGCGGCTCGGGCAGCAGCACATCGGCCCACGGGTGGACGGCGAAGCCGCCCGCGTGCGGGTGCTCGGGGAGCAGCCCGGTGCGGTCCATGCCGAGCGGCTCCAGGACCTCGCGGCGCAGCACCTCGCCCCAGGGCTCGCCGCGCAGCCGCTCGACCAGTGCGCCGAGCAGGGCGTAGGTGGGGTTGGAGTAGTGGTGGACCCGCCCGGCCGGATGCCGCAGCGGCCGCTCGGCCTCCAGGATGTCGGCGAGTTCGGGGCGCAGCGCGCCGTCGGTCCGCTCCCACCACGGGCCCGGGGTCTCGGCGGCGAGGCCGGCCGAGTGCGAGAGCAGCTGGGCGACGGTGGCGCCGTCGGCGGGCGTGCCCGGCAGGTGGCGCCCCAGCGGGTCGGCGAGATCGAGCAGGCCCTCGTCCCGCAGCCGCAGCACGAGCACGGCGACGAAGGTCTTGGTGATCGAGCCGATCCGGTACTGGACGTCGGTGGTCGGCGCGTGACCGTCGACCATGCTGCGGGCTCCGCTCCAGACGAGCCGCCCGTCCCGGAGCACACCGGCGACCATCGAGGGGGCGCGGCCCTCGGACTGGGCGACGGCCAGGCGGTGCAGCAGCGCGCGGCGGGTGGTGGGGAGCAGTTCGTCGGACAGGTCGGTCATCTCGTCCTCTGCGGCAGGTCGGGGGCAGTAAGGCGGGGCAGCAAGTCAGGGCAGCAAGTCGGGGCGGCGGTTCGGGAATCGTCGCGCCCAACCTAGTTCGTGCGCGTCCGCCCCTTCCACCCATTTTCGTCCCGGGCCGCCACGCCCCTGACGCCGGGTCGGCTCCCGCCGGACGCCGGGGCGTACGGGCGCGCGGGTGACCCCGGCGGCGTGGCGCCGACCCCCGTCCGCGCCCGGCTCCTAGGGTCCGTCTGACCGCCGACCACCCTACGGAGCGTCATGCCCTCCCAGCCCGAGCCGACCCTGCCCGAGCCGCGCCGGCCCGAACCGCCCACCGGCGTCAAGGCGCGCCGGGTGCTCCGCAATCCCCGGATCTGGGTGGTCCCCGGCGTCCTGGTCGGACTGCTCAGTCTGCTGATGTCGCTGCTCTACCTCGGCGGCATCCTCGACCCCCGCGGCGACCTGCACGACCTCCCGATCGCGCTGGTGAACACCGACCGCGGCGCCACCGTCGCCGGACAGCAGCAGAACCTCGGCGAACAGGTCGTCACCGGGATCGCCACCGCCCCCGGCCAGGGCGACGCGGTGTCCTGGCGGCAGCTCGACGAGGCGACGGCGAAGGAGCAGTTGGCCTCCGGCAAGATCTACGGGGCGCTCCAGGTGCCGCCCGAGTTCACCGCCACCGTCGCCGCCCTCGGGGGCGCCAGCGAGCGTCCCGCGCGCCCCACCGTGCTCCAGTACACCAACCCGGGCGTCGGCAGTCTGGGCTCCTCGCTGGCCGCCCAGATCGGCCAGCAGGCCGTCCACCAGGCCTCGCTGGCCCTCGGCGCCAGGCTCGCCGCGCTGCCGCAGGCCCAGGGCGCGGGCGACGCGGCCCGGCTGCTGATCGCCGATCCGATCGCCCTCACCACCACCGTCGGCCACCCGATCGGCAACCGCAGCGGACTCGGGCTCTCTGCCTTCTACTACACCCTGCTGCTCGTGCTGGCGGGCTTCTTCGGCGCCAACATCATCGGCAACGGCGTCGACGTCGCACTCGGCTACGCGGACAACGAGGTCGGCCCCTGGCGCGCCCGCCACCCGGTGGTGCCGATCAGCCGCACCAGCACCCTCGCCGTCAAGTGCGCGATGTCGGTGGGCCTGTCGCTGCTGACCTCCTCGCTGATCATGCTGGCGGCGGCGGTGATCCTCGACATGGACGCCGACCACCTGCCGCTGCTGTGGATCTTCTCGGTCTGCGCCAGCAGCGCGGTCGGTCTCGGCGTCCAGGCGATCAACGCGGCTTTCGGCGGCCTCGGCCTGCTGATCAGCATGTTCGTCTTCATCGTGCTGGGCCTGCCGTCCTCCGGCGCGACGATCCCGCTGGACGCGCTGCCGTCGTTCTACCGGTTCCTCTCGCTCTTCGAGCCGATGCGCCAGCTCACCGACGGCGTGCGGGCGATCCTGTTCTTCGACGCGCAGGCGGACGCGGGCCTGACCCGGGCCTGGATCTGGATCGCCATCGGCACCGTCGCGGCACTGCTCTTCGGCTTCGCGATGACCCGCTACTACGACCGAAAGGGCCTGCACCGCACCGTCCCCGAGCTGGCCTGAGCCCGCGCCCGAGCCCGGGAACGGAACAACGACGACGGGACCAACGACGACGGGAACAAACGGGGACGGGACCGCGCGGGCGTCAGCCGGCCGGCAGCGGCGGCAGCTCGGGCCGCCACAGCCAGGCGTCGAACAGGCCCTCCAGCGGCGTCCGCGCGTACCGGGCGGCGTGCGCGACGAAGTCCGCCGTGGTGACCACCCCGTGGCGGTGGAACGCCGCCCAGTCCTTGAGCATCCGGAAGAACGCGGTGTCCCCGAGCGTCAGCCGCAGCGCGTGCACCACCAGACCGCCGCGCTGGTACAGCCGGTCGTCGAACATCAGCTTGCGGCCCGGGTCGGCCAGCCGGAGGTCCTGCGGCAGCCCGGCCAGCAGCCGGTGCGCGTACAGGGCCCGCGCGGCCGCCGTCGGCCCGCCCGAACGCTCCGACCAGAGCCACTCGGCGTACTTGGCCAGCCCCTCGTTCAGCCAGATGTGGCTCCAGTCGCCGATCGAGACGCTGTTGCCGAACCACTGGTGCGCCAGCTCGTGGGCGATCAGCCGCTCCCGCTCCCAGCCGCCGCCCAGGTGGTTGGTGCCGAAGGTCGCCACCCCCTGCGCCTCCACCGGCACGTCCAGCTCCTCGTCGGCGACCACCACCGTGTACTCGCCGAACGGGTACGGGCCGAACACCTCGCCGAAGTAGGCCATCATCCTCGGCTGCCGCCCGAAGTCCGCGGCGAACGCTCCGGCCAGCCGCTCCGGCACGTACCCGGTCTGCGGCACCTCCGGGTGCTCGGCCAGCGGCACCGGCCGGTACGGGCCGATCGAGACCGTCACCAGGTAGGTCGAGGTCGGCGCGGACTGCTCGTACACCCAGGTGGTGCTGGACGACCGGGTGGTGCGGGTCAGCAGCCGGCCGCCCACCACCACGGTGTACGGGGACGGCGTGGTGACCGCTATCTGGTACGTGGCCTTGTCCGCCGGCCGGTCGTTGCACGGGAACCAGGACGGTGCCCCGACCGGCTGGCTGGCCACCAGCGCGCCGTCGGTCAGCTCCTCCCAGCCCAGACCGCCCCAGGGGCTGCGGACCGGCCGGGGATTGCCGGTGTAGTGCACCTCCACGGTGAAGGCCGCGCCGGCCGACAGCGCCTTCGCCGGGCGCACCCGCAGCTTGCCCGCCCGATGGGTGTAGCGGGCCGGCCTGCCGTCCACCAGCACCCGGCCGATCCGGAAGTCCGCGAGGTCGAGCGCGAACTCGCTCAGCGCCGTCGCCGCGACGGCGCTCAGCCGGGCCGTGCCGCCCAGCCGGTTGGGGCCGGGCCGGTAGTCGAGCGCCAGCTCGTACCGGTGGACCCGGTAGCGGGGATCCCCGCTGCCCGGGAAGTACGGGTCCGGCAGGGCGACGGGCTGCGAGGGCTGCGGGGACTGCGCCGGGCTGTGGTTCACCGGGTCGTACGCTCCTGGAACACGGGGTGGACGGAACAGGGGATGGACGGGGACGGGGGACGGCGGGCGCCGACCGGACGCCCGAGGGGCCGGACGGGGCGAACCCCGGCCGGCCCCCCGGGACGGCGGTCAGGACGTGGCCTGCCACACCTCGATCGGGTTGCCGAGCCACCTGGAGTCGGCGGGCACCGACTCGGCACGCATCACCAGCGAGGCCGGACCCAGCGTGCTGCGCGCGCCCACCGTACTGCCCGGCAGCACGATGCCGCCGGGCCCCAGGGTGGCGCCCTCGCGCAGGACGACAGTATCCATCCGCATGATCCGGTCGTGGAAGAGGTGGGTCTGCACCACACAGCCCCGGTTGACCGACACCCCGTCGCCGAGGGTGACCAGGTCCGCCTCCGGCAGCCAGTAGCTCTCGCACCACACGCCGCGCCCGACCTTCGCGCCGAGCGCCCGCAGCCACAGGTTCAGCACCGGGGTACCGGGCACCGCGCCCACCAGCCACGGCACCGCCAGCACCTCGACGAAGGTGTCCGCCAGCTCGTTGCGCCACACGAAGCCGCTCCACAGCGGGTGCTCCACCGCCCGGAACCGGCCGACCAGCAGCCACTTCGCCGCCACCGCGACCGCGCACGCCACCGTGCCCGAGGCCAGCAGCACCGGACCGGACAGCAGCGCCGCCGCGAGCGGCGACCACGCCACCGCCAGCCAGGACAGCGCGGCCAGCGTCAGCATGCCCAGCGCGCCCGAGGCCAGCACCGGCAGCAGCCGGCACACCTCGACCAGCCCGCGCGCCCACAGCAGCCGGGCCGGGGGCTCGTAGGTCAGGCTCTGGTCCGCCCGGTCGGCCGAGCGGGGCAGCCGCACCGGCGGCATGCCCAGGTACGAGCCGCCCTTCTTCGCCTTCGCCGGCGTCGCCGACAGCACGCCGACCAGACCGCGCTTGGGCACCGAGCGGCCCGGCGCGGTCATCCCCGAGTTGCCGAGGAACGCCCGCTCGCCGACCTTCGCCTCACCGAGCCGCACCCAGCCGCCGCCCAGCTCGTACGGCGCCATCAGGGTGTCGTCGGCCAGGAACGCGCCGTCGCCGACCGTGGTCAGGCTCGGCAGCGCCAGCACCGTGGACACCTCCGCGTGCCGCCCGACCCGCATGCCCAGCGCCCGCAGCCACAGCGGCGTGACCAGGCCCGCGTACAGCGGGAACAGCACCTCCCGGGCCTGGTCCATCAGCTGGGTGACCGTCCAGGCCTGCCAGCCGACCCGGCCGTACAGCGGGTGCACACCGGGCTCCAGGCCGATCGACAGCACCCGCACCGCGGCGACCAGCTGCGCCGCGTACACCACGCCGAACGCCAGCACGGCCGGCAGCAGACCGAGCAGGGCGCCGCCGAGCGCGCCGCCCAGACCGTCCGCCGGGTCGACGAACGGGGCCAGCACCGCCAGTCCGGCCACCGCCGGGAGCAGCGGCAGCAGGCTCAGCGCGGTGCCGCTCAGGCCGAACAGCGCGGACCAGCGGGCCCGGCGCACCGGGCGCTCCTTCGGCCAGGTGCGCTCGGCCCGGCCCAGCTTGACGGCGGGCGCGCCTCCCCAGCGCTGGCCGGTCGGGACGTGACCGGTGACGCTGGAGCCGGCCACGACGTGCGCCCGCTTGCCGATCCGGGCGCCCGGCAGCAGGGTCGAGCGGGTGCCGACCACGGCCCCCGAGCCCACCTTGAGCTGGCCGACCTCCAGCCGGTCGCCGTCCACCCAGTAGCCGTTGAGGTCCACCTCGGCCTCCACCGCGCAGCCCCGGCCCAGCTTGAGCATGCCGGTGATCGGCGGCAACGCGTGCAGGTCGACCTCCTCGCCGACCTTGGCGCCGAGCGCCCGCGCGTAGCGGACCAGCCAGGCGCCGGAGAGCGAGGTCGCGCCGCTCACCTCGGCCAGCCGCTCGGCGGCCCACAGCCGGAGGTGGACGCCGCCGCCGCGGGGGTAGCTGCCGGGCCGCAGGCCGCGCAGCAGCAGCCGGGCGCCGCCGGCCCCGATTGCCAGCCGGCCCGCCGGGGTGAACAGCACCGCCGCGAGCGGGACGACCGCCCACCACGAGGCGGTCGGCGCCCAGGTGAAGCCGTCCAGGTGCGAGAGCAGATTGCCGAGTGCCAGCAGCGCCGCCGTCCAGCGCAGGCCGACCACGGTGAACAGCGGGAGCAGCAGGAGCAGCTGGAGCAGCTTGGCGCGGGTCGGCACCGGGTCGACGGTCCGGGCCTCGCCGGTGCCGAGCGAGGTGCGCTCCAGGTGCCGGGCGAGCTTGCGCAGCGTCGGGTTCTGGTAGATGTCCAGGACCGCCGCGTTCGGGTAGCGGGCGCGCAGCAGGGTGGTCAGCCGGGCGGCGGCCAGGCTGCCGCCGCCGATCGCGAAGAAGTCCTCCCGGGAGCCGCTCACCGGCACCCCGAGGATCTCCGTCCACTGCTCGGCCAGCCAGGCCTCGGTGCCGTACAGCTGCTCGGTCGGCCCGGTGGACTCCAGCTCGGGCAGCGGCCAGGGCAGCGCGTTGCGGTCCACCTTGCCGGAGGTGCGGGTGGGCAGGGTGTCGACCGGGGCCAGCAGCGGGACGAGCGCGGCCGGCAGCTCGGCGCGCAGCCGCTGCACCGCCTGCTCCCGGTCCCAGCCCTCGCCGGTCACCAGGTAGCCGACCAGCAGCTGGTTGCCGCCGCGCGCGGTCCGCACGGCCGCGGCGGCGCCGGCCACGCCGGGCAGCGCCTGGAGCGCCGCGTCGACCTCGCCGAGCTCGATCCGGCGGCCGCCGAGCTTGATCTGCTCGTCGGCGCGGCCCAGGAACAGCAGGCCCTCCGGGTCGGCCTGGACCAGGTCGCCGCTGCGGTAGGCGCGCTCCCAGCCCATCGAGGGCAGCGGCGCGTACTTCTCGGCGTCCTTCTCCGGGTCCAGGTAGCGGGCCAGGCCGACGCCGCCGATCACCAGCTGGCCGGTCCCGCCGGGGGCGACCGGCTCGCCGGCCTCGTCGACCACGACGAGGTCCCAGCCGTCCAGCGGCAGGCCGATCCGCACCGGGCCCTCGCCCGTCAGCAGCGCCCCGCAGGCGACCACGGTGGCCTCGGTGGGGCCGTAGGTGTTCCACACCTCGCGGCCCTCGGTGACCACCCGCTGCACCAGCTCGGGCGGGCAGGCCTCGCCGCCGAAGATCAGCAGCCGGACCTCGTTCAGCGCCTCGGCCGGCCACAGCGCGGCCAGCGTCGGCACGGTGGAGACCACGGTGATCTCCTGCTCGGCCAGCCAGGGGCCGAGGTCGGCGCCGCTGCGCACCTGGGACCGGGGGACGGGCACCAGGCAGGCGCCGTGCCGCCAGGCCAGCCACATCTCCTCGCAGGAGGCGTCGAAGGCGACCGACAGGCCGGCCATCACCCGGTCGCCGGGGCCGATCGGCTCGTCCTGGAGGAAGAGCGCGGCCTCGGCGTCGACGAAGGCGGCGGCGTTGCGGTGGGTGACGGCGACGCCCTTGGGGCGGCCGGTCGAGCCCGAGGTGAAGATGATCCAGGCATCGTCGGCGGGGCCGGGGCGGTGCGCGCCGGGGGTCTGGTCGGCGAGCGGCTCGCGGACCTCGCCGGTGAGGGTGAGCGCGCGCTCGGCGCCGAGCACGGCCGCGACGGCGGCCTCCTCGAAGACCAGCTGGGCCCGCTCGTCCGGGTCCTCGGCGTCCACCGGGACGTAGGCGGCGCCGGCGGCGAGCACGGCGAGCACGGAGACGTAGAGGTCGTTGGTGCCCGAGGGGACCCGGACGCCGACCCGGTCGCCGCGGCCGATGCCCGCGGCGGCGAGGCGGCGGCGCAGCTGCTCGACCTCGGCGGCCAGGGCCCGGTAGCCGAGCACGGTGCGGCCGTCGTCGAGGGCGGGCTCGGCGGGGTACTGCCGGGCGGTCGCGTCGAGGATGTCGATCAGGGTGCGTGGGGCGGGGGCCGGCCGGCCGGGGTAGTGGGCCTGCTTCTCGGCGGCGGTGTCCCGGTCGGTGGTGCCGCCGTCGGCGGGCGCGTCCGCGCCCGGTTCCCGGCTGGGTTCGGCTGTCATCAGTGGCGTGTGCTCCTAGGTCTCGCCCCGTCCCGATGGATCTTCCGGCCCTTGGGGGCGGTGGGAGCACTCGCCTGATCCGGGTGATCCCACTCCGGGGCCGGAGCGGACAACCCAACCGATGGTAGCCCGGTCCGGTGAACCGCACACTGGCCGACACTCCGCCCAACTGGCCCTTGAGTGGCCGAATCTGACGGCACGTCAGGTCACAACTGAGGCTCCTTCGATCGGATGTGACGGACCGTCATGCGTTTTGACGGACCGTCAGGTCTATTTTCCGACCGTGACCCATGCCACATCCGAACCGCTCCCTGCGGGTGACGGAGCCGCTCCCCGGGGGTCACGAAGCCGTTCCCTCGGGGGTGACGGGCCCGCCGCCGGGGGTGCGGCGGGCCCGTCCGAGTCTGCTCCGGGGAGTCGCGGAACCGCGTGGGCGGGTCAGCGGAACAGGTCGAGGTGCTCCCCGAGGAATGCTTCCAGGGTACGGGGGGCGCGCCCGATCAGCCGGGTGGCGGCATCGTCCGGGCTCTCCGGGCGCTCCACGGCGAGCCGCTGGATCTCGACCACGTGGGCGGCCAGCCAGTCCGGCATCCCGGACCGGGCGACCAGCTGGGCATGCAGTTCGGCGGGCGGCAGGTTCACGGCGCGCACCGGCCGGCCACGCAGCGTGCCCAGCAGCTCGGCGATCTCCGGGTGGCTGTACGCCCGGCCGCCGGTCAGCGGGATGTCGCCACCGGCCGTGTCGGGGCGGGTGAGCACCGCCGCGGCGACATCGCCGATGTCCCGGCAGTCGATGTAGTTGCACCGGGCGCCGTCCAGCGCACCGAGGATCACCCCGGCGGCGGAGACCCCGGGCGCGATCAGCAGCAGCTTCTGCATGAACGCGTACGGGCGGAGCACGGTGGTGGTGATGTCGTAGGACCGCAGCCGCTGCTCGATCAGGTGGTGGCCGCGGGAGACGGCGACCGGGGAGTCGGGCTCGGCGGCCGGCGCGGAGACCTTGACGATGTGCTCCACGCCGAGGACCACGGCCAGGTCCACGGTGCGCAGCTCGTGCTCGACCTGCTGCGGACCGTTCTCCATGGTCAGGAAGAGCTGTGTCGTCCCCTTGAGGGCGGCGCGCATCGAGGCGGGGTCGCCGGCGTCGGCGGCCGTCGCCTCGACCAGTCCGCGGGTGTGCGGGTCGAGTCCCGCCAGCAGGCGCTCGGGGTCCCGGCTGAGGGCACGGACCGGGACGTCCTGGGCGGCGAGGCTGCGCAGCGTGGCGCCGCCGGTGGCGCCGGACGCGCCCATGATGGTGATCATGCGGGTGGTGCTCCTTCGGTAAGGGTGGCGGTGCGGGAGCGGGTCAGTGGGCGCGCCGGCGGCGGGGGAGCGAGACCCGCCAGCGCCAGGTGGTCATGGTCGCCGCGATCGCGGCGGACAGCGGGAGGTCGATGCGCAGCCGGCCCGGCCACGGGCTGTCGGCCAGCGCCGGTATCCGGGGCAGCAGCTCGGCGGCCGCCAGGCCGACGGCGAGGGCGAGGACGGCGCAGCCGAGGCCGAAGGCGAGGGCGCGCAGCGGGATCGGCCCGCGGGCGGCCCAGGAGTCGGCGGACCGGCGCCGGTGCCGGAGGCCGACCAGGGTGGCGACCAGGGCCGAGGTGCCGGCGATGGTGGTGAGGGCCGCGATCCTGAGCTCCGACTGGCCGGTGGCGATGCCGCCGGCGGTGGCCATCACGGCGGGCGCCGCGTAGGCGATCAGGACCTCGCGCCAGAGCACGAAGCGGGGCCGGGCGGCGGGGTCGGGGGCGGTGTCGGCGGAGGTGTCGGGGGTGGTGGGTCGCTGCTGGGTTCTACCGGGCATGGGGTCGTCCAAGTGATTAGGAGGCTAATTATAGGTGTTCGGTGGGCCAACAATGAGGTGGTGAAAGGGCCTGTGATCGGTCGACGGGCGGGTTGGCCGGTCCGCCGCTCCTCGATCGTCCGTCAGTCGTCCGTCAGTCGTCCGTCAGTCGTCCGTCAGTGCGGACATGCCCTCGACCAGTCGGGCCAGCAGGTCGAGGAAGACCGTGCGCTCCTCGACGGAGAGCCCGGCGACCATCGACTGCATCCGGTCGAAGTGCTCGGGTGCCATGTCGCGCAGCCGCTGGGCGCCCCGCGCGGTCAGTATCACCACATTGCCCCGCCCGTCCTCGACGGACGGGCGCCGGGTGACCAGGCCGTCCCGCTCCAGCCCGTCGACCAGGCCGGTCACGGTCGCGCGGGAGACCCCGAGTGCGGATGCCAGCTGCGAGGGCGATTTCTCGCCGCCGTGGTCCTCCAGCTCGGCCAGCAGTCGGTAGCGCCCGGTGGACAGGCCGAAGCGGGCGAAGTGGGCCTCGCCGGCCTGGCCGAGCCGCGCCCCGGCGGCCATCAGTCGCGCCGCGACCAGGACCGCCTGCGGATCGGCGGCCAGGCCGTACCGGGAGAGCTGTCGGCGGGCCTGGTCGAGCGAGGGTGCGCCGTTGCCGGCCGGATGCTGCTGAGCCATGAAAGTAATATGGCGCCTAACCTGATCTCCCGTCAAGCGCCTCTTCGGACCGAGGGAAACCCCCGTCCCGCTCCGGGCTGTGGAGCGGGACGGGGGCCGCCCCGGAAGTGGGAGGGGCAGGTGCTGATGGGCAATTGCCTGTGCGTGGCCAGAATTCGTCTACATACGGTCACATTTATTTGTAAACAATGGATTCCCCGGGCATTCCTTGCTAGCGTTCGCCCGCCCACCTGTCGGAGTCGGGAAAGACGGTCCCAGGAATGCGCAACGAATTCTCCCGCCGCGGTTTCCTCGGCAGCACCGGAATGGTCGCCGCCGGAGCCTCCGCCGCCTCGCTCGGCCTGGCCGTCGGCGCCGCCGGCCCGGCCTCGGCCCAACCCGTCGAACAGCCCGAGGGCTGGACGGTCTTCCCCCCGGACTCCCGCTACGAGACGCTCAGCCAGGGCTTCAACCAGCGCTGGAGCAGCCGCCCGGCGTACATCCGGCTGGTCGGCAACGAGGCCGACGCGGTGACGGAGCTGCGTTCGGCGCTCGACCGCGGGCTGCGGCCGACGGTGCGCGGCGGCGGCCACTGCTACGAGGGCTTCGTCGACAACGACAAGGGCGTCATCCTCGATCTCAGCACCCTGCGCGGGGTCCGGGCGGGGACCGACAAGTACGGCGGCGCCACCTACTCCGTCGAGGGCGGCGCCACCAACTGGGACGTGTACACCACGCTCTTCCGCGAGTACGGGGTGACCATTCCGGCCGGGTCCTGCTACTCGGTCGGCGCCGGCGGCCACATCTGCGGCGGCGGGTACGGGCTGCTCTCCCGGCGGCACGGGCTGACCGTCGACCACCTGGTCCAGGTCGACGTGGTGACGGTCCGGGGCGGTGTGGTCGAGGTGACCCGGGCGCACCGCGGCGACCCCCCGGGCTCGCCCGAGCACGAGCTGTTCTGGGCCCACACCGGGGGCGGTGGAGGGAACTTCGGCGTGGTGCTGCGCTACCACTTCGCCCACGCGCTGCCGGCGCCGCCGCCCCGGGTCTGGCTCAGCAGCGTCGCCTGGAAGTGGGCCGACCTGCTCAAGCACCCCGAGGACTTCCGCACCCTGCTGAACAACTTCGGCGCCTTCTTCGCCGAGCACAGCGGCCCCGCGGAGAAGGTGTACCGCGGACTGTTCTCCATCCTCCATCTCACCCACCACTCGAACGGGAACCTCGTCCTGTTCAGCCAGTGGGACGAGGAGGACCCGGCGCCGCTGGACGCGTTCCTCGCCCGGGTGGAGCGCGGGATGCGGGCCAAGTCGACCGCGCAGACCAACGGCGTCGGCGGGCTCTACCTGCCCTACCCGGACAAGCGCCGCCAACTTCCCTGGTTCCAGGCGACCATGACGCTCAACGGCTCCGGCCCCAACCAGCGCGGCAAGTACAAGTCGGCCTACCACCGCAGGGCGTTCACCCCCGCCCAGATCGACGCCTGGTGGACCTGGCTCACCAAGGACGTCGAGGGCCTCGACCTCACCCAGACGCTGGTCCAGATCGACTCCTACGGCTGCCAGGTGAACACCCGGGGCGCCGCCGAGACCGCCGTCCCGCAGCGCGACTCGGTCATGAAGCTCCAGTACCAGACCTACTGGACCGACCGGAGCGACGACGCCGCCCACCTGGCCTACCTGAGCGGCCTCTACCGGGACACCTACCGGGCGACCGGCGGCATCCCGGAGATCGACACCGACACCGACGGCGCCTACGTCAACTACCCGGACGTCGACCTGGGCACCACCGCCGACAAGCAGCCTGCTTACCAGCGGCTCTACTACAAGGCGAACTACCGCCGCCTGCAGAAGGCCAAGGACACCTGGGACCACAAGAACGTCTTCCACCACGCCCAGTCGGTCACCCTGCCGTCCTGACCGTACCGGTCGGATCGGTCGGATCGGGTCGGATCAGAGGGAAGCGCGACGGCCGCCGGGGCCAGTGGCAACCGGCGGCACGCATTCCTACAAGACCCCCGCTGCCGCCCCCGGACAGGATGGACTTCCGAAGGACCACGCAAGGAGGTTGCACGATGGAACGCCTGCACGTGGGAACCATGAAGAAGCGTCTGCTGGCAGCACCCTTCGCCCTCGCGGCCGCCCTGGCGGTGTGCGTCGCCCCCGCCGCGACGGCCGCGACCGCCGGCACCGACCCGGGCACCGCTCGCGCGGGCTTCTCCGCACAGGCCCGCAGCCTCGGACTGGACGGCTCCCAGGCCAAGGATCTGCAGGCCCGGGTCGACGGCTACCTCGCCAAGACCCCCGGGGCGAGCCAGGTGGCCGCCAACAAGATCACCCTGGCCGGGGGCGGCGAGCTGCTGCTCACCCTGCCGGGGGAGGAGCGAGCCCGCGACCTGGGTGCCGCGGGCGGCAGCCAGCCGCTGGCCGCGGGCTGCCCCTACACCTATGTGTGCGCGTACAGCGGCGAGAACTTCACCGGCGAGGAACTGCGCCTCTTCACCTGCAACTACCCGGTCCGCATCTACTGGACCGGGACCGGGTCGTGGATCAACAACCAGCGGTCCACCCTGTACGCCAGGTTCTACGACCGCAACGGCAACGTCGGCTGGACCTCACCCGGCGGCTACAGCGAGGACCGCCACGCCCCCTGGGGCTGGGTCGGGTGGCTCAGCCCCTGCTAGGGAGCGCCCGAGAAGCCGTGCTGCCGGTCGTCCGCGCGCGGACGACCGGCAGCTGCTGAACGGGACCTCGCGATCCACCCCGACTCCACTCGGGCGTCAGCCGGCGGCGCCCGGCGGTGGCGTGGTGTCCTCCAGGAAGTCGAAGGCCAGCCCGCTGGAGGCCTCGCCCCGGCCGGTGCGGCGATGGGTGGCGAGCCAGAGCGAGACCCGGCCGTCGCTCCAGCGGGTGCGGTTGAAGGACGAGGTGATGCCGGTGCCGGTCTGCGGCACCTCCTCCTCGTGCACGAAGTACGCCCGGCCCTGGTCGAAGCCCTCGCGCAGCAGGGCCGTGCGGGCCGGCACCGGCTCGCCGTCGACGGCGCTGAGCATCGCCGCACGCTGCAACCGGATCTGACGGTTCTGCCCCGGAACGTGCACCGGGACGAACGGGATCCAGTTCTCCGGGACGGTGTTCATCGCTTCGTAGCGGACCGGCGCGGCAGCCGGCGGCGGTACCGGCGGCGGGTGCAGGGCCAGCCGGTGGGCGAGGATCTCGGCGGCCACCTCACTGCCGCGCCGGGGCTCGCCGGTGGGCAGCCGGACGGTCTGCTCGACGCCCCACACCATGTTCGCGCTCTCGTCGCGCACCAGCACGACCTCCTCCAGCACCGGCCCCTCGGCGACCTTGGGCACGCTCGACGGCAGCAGGAGGTCGGTGTCCGCCGGGACGGACGCGTCGCCGATGGTGTCGAGGGTGAACATCGACCAGCGCTGCCAGTCGGCGTCGTCACCCGCCCCGGCGGGCGTGATCCAGAGCTTCCGGCCGAAGACATCGGTCACCGCCAGCCCGCGGATCGAGGCGACCGTCCCGGTCGGGAGGTCGCAGGGCAGCTGGAACCAGTCGTTGCTGTAGACCAGCGCGAACTCCAGGAAGACCAGCCGCGCCAGGTCGGTGCTGTCCGGCCGCACGGCGGCGAAGTTGGTGCGCCCGTCCTCGACCGCCCACCAGCGCGGCAGCGGCATACCGGAGAACCGGACCGGCGCCGGGAACACGGTGCGGTTCAGCGGCGCGGGCGGCGGGGCGGCCCCGCCGAGCGGACCGGCCGGGTCGACGGAGAACGCGTGCCAGTCCAGCGTGCCGCCCGGGTACTCCTGCGCGGTCAGGACCTTCTCCGCCCCGCCGCTCGCACCGGCCGCGACCGAGAAGCGGTGCTCCAGGCGCGCCGGGTCCCAGGCGGTGTTGCCGGTGTGGGTCGCCGGGTCCTCGGCCGGCTGGTCGATCAGCGTGTCGAACCAGGCGGTCAGCCGTCGGGCCAGCTTGGCCAGCTCATCGCGTTGCAGGCCCACCAGGCCGTCGATCCCGTCGTGCGCGGGCCGTCCCCGCTTGAGGGCGAGGTAGAACTCGTAGCCGTCCATCCGGCGGCCGGCCACTGTTTGCAGGGCGGACCAGACCTCGGGGTGCGCCACCCTCGGGGCGTCCGCGTCCGCCCGGGGGTCGGGCAGCGCGACGGGGTAGCGGTCGACGTACTTCTGACGGATGTTCGGGCCGAGCAGGATCGGGGTCCTGCCGATCAGCTTCATCCAACGGCGCCCGATCGCCAGCCGCAGGTCGAAGGAGATCCGGTCGGCGGCGAACGCGAACGGCAGCGGGCGCCGCTCGGCGACCGCCTCCAGCGGTCGGTCGGCGGGCAGCGGCTCCACCGCGCCGTCGGCGGGCCGGAACCGGGTCGGCGGGGTGGCGACCACCGAATAGGTCGCGGTGACCGGCGAGCCGCCGTCCGTGCCGCGGAACTCGCCCATCTGCCACTGCCGGGTGAGCATCCACAGCGGGTCGCGCACCTCGGCGCGCAGCGCCCGCGCGAAGTCGGTGGTACGCGGCCTGCCCTCGATGCGGTTCCACAGGCCGACGGTGGGCGCGCGGCGGTTGTCCAGCGCCTCGCGGAGATTCTCGATCCGGGGCTCAGCCACGGGCCTTCCCTCGCAGGTTGGCGATCGCGAGATCGGTGCTGATGGTGATCGGCTGCCGGGTGGCCGACAGGACGGTGGCCGGCAGGAACTGGGCGTAGGCGGTGCCGTCGAGGTGGCCCGGCTCCACGGCCCGGACCCGGGCCAGGTCGAAGGTCTCCCGGACGGCGGCGACCAGGTCGTCCCAGACCCAGGCGCCGGTCCGGACCGGCGGGACGACCAGGAGCATGGTCTGCGGGGGCTCGGAGTCCGGGCCGTCGTAGTGCACCGCGATCCCGGTGGTCTCGTGCTCGGCCGGCACCACCTCGGTCCACTCGTCGAACAGCACCCCGCACCGCCAGGCGGGGCCGAGCAGGGGCTCGGGGGCGTAGTGGGCGGTGAACAGCAGCCGGTCCTCCTCGATCCGGGTGCCCGCCCGGAACTCCATCGCCAGCCAGTGGTCGCGTTCCCGGTAGGGGAACTGGACCGGGGTCAGCTGCGGCTCCTGCCAGCCGGGGACGTTGCCCAGCAGCCCGCCCGGCCCGCGCAGCGCGTCGCCCAGGGCGACGGCCTTCTCCCACAGCCGCGGCTTCTCCCGGACCCTGGCCACGCCGTGGACCCAGTCGTCCACCGGGAAGTCCCGGTCGAAGTCGTCCGTCAGGTGCTTCACCAGCCCGGGGCTGTCGGCGCGGGCCCGCCGCCAGTCCTGTGCCAGCTGGTCGGAGGGCGTGAACTCGGGCACCACCAGGACGTCCTCGCCGAGCATCGCCACCAGCGCCGCGGTGGCCGCCCGGACCCGGTCGGGATCGGTCGCCGCCGCGTCGTGCTCGGCGAGCGCGGTGTCGGCGGCGGCGAGCCGCGCGGTGACGTCCTTCTGCAGCGCCTGCGCCCGGGCCAGCAGGTCGCGGCCCAGCTCGACGATCCGGTCCTCGTAGGGCGCCGGGTCCAGACCGACGGGGTCGAAGGCGGTCAGCGGCAGCAGCGCCCGGACGTCGGCGACCAGACCGGCGAGCGTGGTGCGCGTGGTCCGGGCGATCCGCCGGAGCGCCTGCAGCCGGGAGTCGAACGCGGACCTTCGGCCGGCGACGACGACGCGCAGTTTGACCGGGGTCGACGGGCGCGGGCTGGTCGGAGTGGTGGTGAGCAGCCGTTCGGTCTGCTCCAGCAGCCGGAACCGGTCCTCGGCCGGCGTGGACGGGGGCAGCGCGTCGTAACGGGCGAGGAGCGCGTCCGCCTCGGCGAGCGAACGCCCCATCCGCGCGGCCGCCACCGCGACCGCAGCCAGGACGTCGGCGAACACGCCCCGGCGCCACTCGACCAGCTCCCCCCAACCGCTGCGCAGCAGGCCGAACAGACCCGCTGTGCCGGCGAGCTGACTGTGGGTGGAGATCAGCGCGTCGATCCGGTCGATCACCTCGTCGCGCCGCACCAGGGCCGGCTCGGGCGGGTAGAGCCGCGCCAGCACGGTGAGGTGGTCGGCCACCCGGCCACGCAGGGCGTCCAGGCCCGCGCGAACGGCCGCGGGCCGCTCCCGGGGCACCGTGACCGCCTCGTCGGCCGAACGGTCGACCCCGGTCGGCCCCGAAGCCGGGACGAGGTCCGTGGGCCGCAGCGGCCGGGAGGTGGTCAGCAGCGAACGCAGCGCCTCGACCAGGGGCGACACCTCGAACAGAGTGACCTTGCGGTCCACCCGGGTGGTGTACTCGATGGTCAGCGGGACGTCCGGGCGCGGCTTGTCCCGCGCGACGACAACGCCGAGGATCCGGTCGTCCAGATCGGTCATCGCCGTCTCGCGCGCCGGCCGCAAGGTCCACAGCAGGTCGATGGGCTGCAGTTCCAGGTCGAACTGGGTGACGTCGCTCCGGCGCGGCAGCCCGTCGAGCGGGTCGGTCCAGGTGACCCGGACCGCCACGTCCTGCTGCGCCGGCAGCAGGCCGGGCAGCCAGTCGTTGACCGCGGGTTCGGCCTTGGCCCGGGGGCCGTCGCCGCGGAACCTGGCGGCCCCGGCCTGCGGGTTGAGCCCCGCCGTGAGCTGGACGGCGAACCGGTGGGTCAGGGTGACGCCGCTGCGCGGGGTCCGTACGACGGCGGGCTCCGGCGGGAAGCCCTCCTTGGCGTAGGCGTCCAGGGTCGCGGTGGCGCGCTCGGCATTGCCGAGCAGCACCTGGTGGGTGCTCTCGGCGACGGCGAGGTCCGCCAGCGCGTCGTGGATGTCCAGCAGGTGCCCCAGCTCGGCGTTGATCGCGTCCTGCTCGTCGGCAGAGGCCGTCGGCATGTCCGGGGCGCCGAAGGGGTATGTCGGCGCGGCCGGCGGGCGGGTGGCGCGGCGGACGAGTTCGAGCCCGTCGACGACGTTGCGGGCCTCGAGCACGTCGATGTTCGCCCGGCCCTGCGGTGTCACCTCGGACAGCTTGCCCGCGCGCAGCGGGAACGCGCGTCGTAGCGCCGGGAGGAAGCGGTCGAGCTCGACGCCGGGGTGGTGGTCGTGCAGCCCGCGCTCGAACCGCCGCCCGAGCAGCGCCCCGAGCGAGTGGCCCGCCCGCAGCCCGTCGAGCAGTTCCAGGGCGATCCGGACCCGCCCGGAGCTCAGGTTCACCGCGAACGAGCCCGGGGCGGCCTCCGTCCCGTTGGCGAGGTAGCCGGCGCGCAGGACGGCGGCCGTGGTGGCGTGGCTCGGGGACGGGGCGTGGACGTAGCCGCCGTTGGCCGGGTCGTGCGGGATCTCGGCCGCCCCGAAGACCGTCGCGAGCTGCGGGTCCAGCGTGACCGACCCGAGCGGGTGCGCGCGCGGCCGGACG
The DNA here is from genome assembly GCF_001279805.1 of Streptomyces sp. XY431. Classification (NCBI taxonomy): domain Bacteria; kingdom Bacillati; phylum Actinomycetota; class Actinomycetes; order Kitasatosporales; family Streptomycetaceae; genus Streptomyces; species Streptomyces sp. XY431. The sequence goes on along the minus strand of NZ_LGDO01000173.1, from coordinate 50,023 downwards.
TCCTCCAGCAGCCCGTACGACCCCAGGTGGACGCCCGGGCGGGGCGCGCCGGTGCCGTCGGGCCCGAACCGCAGCTCGGCCAGCCGCTCGTTGGCCAGCCCGAGCAGCCAGGCGTCGAGCCGGTAGGTCGCGCAGTCGAGGTGCTCGGCGAGCACCCGTTCCAGCCGGGCGGTGGGCAGGTCGGCGAGCAGTTCGACGGCGCGCAGCTGCCCGGCGAGCGCGGCGGTCGCCGGGCTCGATCCGAGCACACCGGGGATGAACCGGTGCACCAGGAGGTCCGGGTCGGCGCTGCCGGTGACCGCCGGGTCGGGGGAGTACAGCTGCCGGTACCGGCTCTCGCTCACCGGCGGCACCGGCTCCCCGGGCCGCTGGGCGCGGACGTGGACGAAGAGCGGGTCGGCGAGGGAGGGGGCCGGGCGGCCGGCGGCGACCGCGAGGCGCCGCCCGGCGTCCTCCCATCCGAGCAGGACGGCGTGTCGCAGCAGCAGGTACAGCAGTGCGGCCGGCGGGCGGTTCCCGGCGAAGCCGTTCTCCAGCCGCACCGTGTCCAGGTCGGTGCGCCCGTACCGGACCAGCCAGTGCAGGTAGTTCCCGGGATCGGGACCGGCCGTGGAGGCGCGCACCGGGTCGGTCTCGGAGAGCGGGCCGTCGTCCACCAGCGGGGCGAGCAGCGGGTGCTGCGTCCCGGCGAACAGCCGGCGGACCAGCGCCGGGTCAGGGCGCTCCGGGGGGTGCACCTGGTAGCCGAGCCGGGCGAGGAGTGCGCGGATCGGCTGCGGCATGTGCAGTACGTCCTCCAGCGCGGGCAGCACGGTGCCCCCGAGGCCGCCGAGGTTCTCCCGGTTGAAGACGTCCTCGACGCTCTGCGCGTACCGCTGGTGGTACTCGGCCGAGGTGGGGTGCAGGGCCAGGATGTCCAGCAGCCGCTGGTGCGGGTCAGGGTCGCCGCCGGCGAGGTGCGCGACCTTCTCGGCCGCGGTCCGCCAGTCGGTCAGGGCCGCGCTCAACAGCCCGTGCAGGGCGGTGCGGTGGGCCGACACCGCCGGCCAGGCCAGCCGGCTGAACGCGGTGGTCGGCAGGATGCCGTAGGGCTGCCGGCCGACCCGGACGGCCGGGACGGGGCCGCGTCCGCTGACGTGGCGGAGGAAGAAGTCGCGGGTGTCGGCCACGGTCTGCGGCGGCACGATCGGGTACAGGGTGGTCTGCAGGAAGCTGCCCCAGGTCGCCGGCCACAGGGCGGTGTTGGCAGCGCGGGCGTCCCGCTGGTCGGTCCGGTCGGCGTTCGGCACCCCGGCCAGGACCGCGGGGTCGATGCCGAGCAGTTCGGCGAGGCACTGGCCGTCGGTCCTGGTGGTCCAGTCGCCGGGCGCGGCCGCGGCGGCGAACCCGGCCGCCGTGCGCAGACCGGCGTCCGCCTCCTCCCGGGCATCCTGGCCGGCCGGTGCCTGCTCGGAGTTGTTGGTGGGGGTGCCCTGGGGCAGCAGCGCGTACCCGGTCGGGCTGCGCAGCTGCCGGGTGACCAGTCGGCCGAGGTCGCCGGCGGACTGCTGCGGGTCGGCGCGTTCGCGCAGCCCCAGCACGACCAGCCGGTCCACGCCCTTGCGGTTCAGGGCGTCGAGCGGGACGCGGATGCCCATGCCGACCTCGCACGCCGCCGTGAAGTCGGTCAGCCAGCGCAGCGGCGCGGGCACCCGGAGCGCGCCGGTCTGCTCGTTCACCTTGAGTTGCTCGTCGGGCGGTGTGTTCGGATCGGGGCCGACCACCAGCTCGTCGGGCACCGGCTTGCCGGGGACGGCGAAGACCTGGGTGCCGCCGACGTACCCGAGCGCCGTGAACCGGTCGGGCAGCAGCCCGGCCCTGGGGGCCCTGGTCCAGGAGTCCTGGGCCACCTGGGCCGGGCGCGGCAGCACCAGGAAGGCGACCACGACGCCGTTGCGCGGGTCGGTGGGCGCGGCGTCGATCCCGGACGGCCGCCGGGCGCGCACGGCCCGGGCCCGCTGCGGGCCGACGGCGGCCAGCAGTGCCGCGTCGGCGGACCGCAGCCGGGCGCGGTCGCCGTGCGCCCGCCAGACCGCCGTCCAGTAGGCGGTGGTCGGCTGCCGGTCGGCGGTGGCCGGCGCGGTGGGGCCGGTGAGGACCAGCACGACGGTGTCCGCCGGCAGGTTCACCGGCTGTTCGGCCGGGTTGGCGGGCGGGTGCTCCGCGCGCAGCCAGGCCGCCCGGCCGACCGGGACCCGGCCGGTGAACTCGTGCCACGCCACCTGTTCGGCGGCGCCGTCGCCGCCCGCCCGCCAGACCGCCGTCCAGTAGGCGCTCAGCGCGGTGAACTCGGCCTCGCCGGGCAGGGGTTCGAACTTGTCGACCGCCCACTCGTCCGGGAAGATCCGGATCAGCAGCTCGGTCTCGGTGAAGCAGGTCTCCAGCCGGACGGGGCCGAGCAGCACCGGCAGGTCGTCACTGAGCGGGGCGGGCATCGGGCAACATCTCCTGTGCGTGGACGGCGATCAGTACCGGTGCCTGGAAGAGCATGTAGGCGATGTCCGCGGAGCTCAGCCGGGAGTGCCAGAGCGGTAGCGCGGCGTCCTCGCGGCGCTGCTCGCGCTTCTCCTGGTCGTCCTCGGAGCCGTCGAACCGGACGAGCGGGACCTGCACGCCCGGGTCGAGGCTGACGAAGTGCCGGTCGAGCGGGTCGATGTCCCGCCAGGAGAGGTCGTTCCACACCTCGACCGCGGTGCCCGCGCCGTCGTCGGCCCCGAACCGGGGGTCGCCCGGGCGCTCCTTGATCACGAAGAACCAGCCGGGGTCCAGCGGCGGCTTCCCCCGCGCCTGGTCCGCCGTCAGGTCGAAGCCGAGCAGGGTGATGTCCGGTTCCACCCTGGCCTCGTAGATCGGCAGCTTGACCAGCTCCGGGGACGGGCGGTCGCCGTCCGGCACGTCGGCGAGGACCCGCTCCAGGCTGGGGTCGACCACCCCGTCCTCGTTCGTCGCCCAGGCGGCGCGGTGCGCGTAGACGGCGGCGGTCGGGTACTTCTTGAGCAGCTCGCCGCGGATCACCAGGACGAGTTCCTCCTCCTGGACGAGGTCGCGGTTGTCGTGCGTGCCGAGCGCCGTGTCCGTGCTCCAACCGTCCATCCGGGTGATGTCGTAGAGGCGCTCCCGGCGCTCCGCGGCCGTCTCGCCGGGCTGCGGCGGCTCCACCCTGGGGTCCCAGAACTGGCGGAACGAGGAGCAGCGCTGATCGGTCGGGAACTCCCGCCACAGCAGCTCGCGGGCGAGCTCGTGGTTGAGCCCGGCCATGAACGCCTCGATGAACTCCTGGTCGGTCGCCAGCAGCGTGATCGTGTTCGGCGGAACCAGTCCGAGGTTGGGCACGAAGGTGTCCACCGACATGTCCAGCAGCGACTGGTACATCGGCAGGTCGATGACCGGGTACGCCATCGCCTCCAGGAACCGCTCGGCGAAGGGCTGGAGACGCTCCGGGAGCCGCACCCCGCTCAGCAGCTGCCGGGGCACCGTCTCGTCGGCGCTCAGCCCGGCGAGCAGGGTGCCGGTGACCGGCGTGATGCCGAGCGGGAGGCGCTCCCGCGTCCGCCCGCCGACCACGGCGGTGTCGAGCCCGTCCTGGAGGTCCCGCAGGGCCAGCTTGAACAGCCGCGCCTCGGCGGAGTCCTCGCCGCCCGGCCGGGGCACCACCCCGTCCCCGGGCAGGCTGAGCACGAAGTCCGAGCTGGTCGGCAGCCCGCCCACCGGATCGGACGGCCCGGCCTCCTGCGTTCCGCCCTCCTGCGCTCGGGCCTCCTGCGCTCCGGCCGCCGAGGGTCCGGGTGGGTGCAGGACGTTCGCGAGCTGCGCCGGGGTGACGATCGCCGCGGGCGCGGCCTTGGGCGGCGCGGCGGCGATCCCGGTGGCCGGGTCGTCCATCCGGGGCAGCAGCGCGTCCGGCGGCTGGTTCGCGGCGGCGAACGGCAGCCCGCGCATGAGGCGCGAGCGCGGCCGGGTGATCCGCCGCATCGGTGGCGACACCGGCGCGGCCGCGATCCGGCTGCGCGCCACCTCGAAGCCGACGGCCACCAGCTCGGCCGGCTCCGCACCGCCGGGGCCGCCGGCCAGTGCCGCCTCCGCCGATCCGGTCGTCGTCACCCGGGAGCCGGCCGGTGCGGTCAGCCGCAGCGACCGGCCGGACGGCGGCGGGGCAGCGGCGGCCCGAGCGGCCCCCGGCACGGGCGTCGTCGGCACCGTCGGCGGGACCGGTGACGGGACCGGCGGCGCCAGGTGCTTGCCGTGCAGCACATGGCCGACCTCGCGGGCGAGCTGCGCGGCGCGGATCCGGGCGTTGGCCGCGAGCACCTCGCCGACCTGCTCCCAGGCGGCGGCCATGAACTCCTCCTGCCGCGCCTGGACCACCTGGGTACCGAAGTTGGCCGCGATCCGGAACCGCGGGTCGAGGTTGAGCCGGTGCACCCAGTTGCGGTTCGCCGGCGCCGGGACGGGCGTGCCGTCCCGTTGGGACAGCAGCCGGGACGTCCGGGCGTGCCAGCGCCCGTACAGCGGCGGGGTGATCACCGGATCGGCCGCACCGGGACTCGGCGCCGCGGCGGTGTCCGCCGCTGTGTCCGTGGGACCGAGCGGCCCGGCCAGCCGGGCGTGCGCGACCGCGGGCGGGTGTTCGAGGTAGTCGTCGGCCAGGTTGATCCGTCCGGCGAGGGCCTGCTGGAAGGGGTGCGGGTACGGCAGCGGAACGGGCGGCGGCGGGGCCGGCGGTGGCGGTGGCGGAGGCGTGGGGAAGCGGCCGTCCCAGTTGTCCCACAGGTCCGGCTCGCGGTCGGGCACCCGCAGTGCCCCGCCCAGCTTGAGCACCCCGCCGAGCGCGGCGGGCTCGGTGATCCCGGGCAGGCCCGGTCCGGGCGAGCGCCGGACGTCGACATCGCGCCGCCCCACCCGGGGGTCGGGCTGCCCGGGCTGCAGCAGCCGGACCAGGTACTCGAAGTCGCCCGCGGTGCCGGTGCCGAAGAACCAGCGGTAGTAGTAGGGGAGTTGACCGGGGGCCTGCCGGTTGGGGTAGTTCGGCCCCCAGGCGGAGTGCGCGGCGCTCGGCGCGGCACCCGGGTCGAGACCGAGGCCGGCCAGCCGCCCGGTCTCGAAGGCCGGCACCAGGAAGGCGTGGTACCCGGTGTTCGGCCGCAGGTGCCGAGGGCAGATCAGCCGGGAGCAGGCCCGGTCGGGGTTGGCGCGCAGCACCTGCCGCAGCGCGGCCAGCGTGGCGGGCATGTTCTCCGAGACGATCGGGTCGTCGAGCTGTCCGTCGACGTGCACGTGCGCCCAGGCACCGAGCTGCTCCGGCGGCGGCAGCGTGCCGGCCGGGTCGGTGACGGTGATGAACGGCAGTGGCCGCCCGGGCGCCGCGCCCTCGGTGAACTCGCCGGGCTCGCCGGTCTGCTTCGGCCCCTCCAGCACGACCAGGGCGAGCCAGGGCCGCAGCCGTCCGGTGTCCGCCTCGGGTGCCAGCGGGCTGTACTGCCAGGGGAAGTCCTCGTCGTAGAACTCGATGTGCGCCAGGTAGTTGGGTTCGGCGTTGGTGACCCAGGCCCGCGGCTCGGTCCGCGAGACCACCCGCGGGTCGATGCCGACGATGTCGCCGGGGCCGTAGAGCTGGACCTTCTGATCGACGAACTGCTCCGGCGGCGGGCCGCCGGCGACGGCCTCGCCGGTCAGGTGCAGACGGACCGGGATCTCGGCGCGGGTGACCGGGCCGGACGGATCGGCCGCGATCCTGGTGGCGATGCCGCCGCGCAGCCACGGAAGGAAGGAGTAGACGTTGGTCGTCACGAGGCGGCCCCGAACACCTCGGTGGTGGCGGTGAGTTCCTGGAGCGCCGGATCGGCGGCGGCGAGCCCGGCGCGGACCGTCCCGCCCGCGATCAGCACCCGGCCGTCCGACAGCGCGGTGGCGGCGAACGCCCAGCGGCCGACAGTCGTCCCGGCCGCGGCCGTCCATGCCCTCGTGGTGTCGTCGAAGACCAGCGCGCTCCGGTAGCCGACACCGTCGCGCACCTCGGCCGTGCCGCCGACCAGCAGGAACTTCCCGCCGCCCAGCGGGACCACCCGGTGGAGGCCGCGGCCCCCGGGCGAGGGCGGCATCGCCGTCCAGGCCCCGGTGGCCAGGTCGTAGCGCTCAACGGTCAGACCGGCGAAGGGGTCGAAGGTGCCGTCGCCCGGAGCACCCGGGGTGGCGCCGCCGAACACCAGTACGGCGGTGTCGGAGGCGGCCACCGCCTGGTGCCGGCTCCGGGGCAGCACCAGGCTGCCGGTCGGGGTCCAGGCCTTGGTGGTGGGGTTGAACAGCTCGCAGAACGCGAGCGATGCGTCGTCGTGCCCGGAGATCGGCGCGGTGCCGCCGCACACCAGCACCTGACCGCCCTTGAACAGGACGGCGGAGTGGCCGGTCCGGGAGTCGGTCATCGCCCCGGCGTCGGTCCAGGTGTCGGTGGCCGGATCGTAGATCTCCGCCGACCGCAGGGCCTTGACGGAGTCGCCGGAGCGCACTGCGAGGCCGCCCGCCACCAGCACCCGCTTGTCCGCCAGCAGCACCGCGCTGTGCCCCCAGCGGGCCTCGTGCATGTCGGCGGCGCTCTTCCAGCTGCCGTCGGCCGGGTCGTAGAGCTCGGCGCCGGCGAGGCCGGGCGACAACGGCGACGAGCCGCTCGTGCCCCCGGCGATCAGCACCCGGCCGTCGTCGAGCCGTGTCACGGTGTGCAGCCGGCGCGGAAAGCGCAGCGGGACGCCCGCCGTCCAGGTCGCGGCGGCCGGGTCGTAGACCGCGGTGCGGGTCAGGACGGCCGAGGCGGCGTCCGAGCCGCCGGTCAGCAGCACCTTGCCGCTCTTCAGCAGGACGGCGCCGTCGTACTGCCCGTACCAGGAGGCCGGTGACGGCAGGTCACCGGTCTTCGTCCAGGAGCCGCCGGCGGCCGCCGCCGTACTCGTCGTGGCAGCGGTCGCGGCGCCGGTCGTGGTGTCGGTCATGGCTCGTCGAACCCTTCGGGCTGGCCGTGGTCACGGCGTGAGGATCTCGGTGCCGGCGGTGACGACGGCGGCCTCCCCGGGCGCCGCCGGGCCGGAGAGCGTGACGCCCCCCGCGACCAGTACCCGGCCGTCGGCCAGCTCGGTGGCGGCGAAGTCGGTACGGCCGTCGGCCAGGCCGCCGGTGCTGGTCCAGCCGTGGCCGGCCGGGTCGTAGAGCGTCGCGTTGCGAAAGCCCCCGGCGAAGGCCGGTCCGGCGGTGCCGCCGACGACCAGGACCTTGCCCGAGCGCAGCCGCAGCGCCCGGTGCCCGCTGCGGCCGCCGGGCATGTCCGGCAGTCGGCTCCAGGTGTTGGTGCCCGGGTCGTAGCGCTCCGCCGAGGCCAGCGGCGCGAGGGTGAACCGGCCACCCACCGGGATCCCGGTCGCCTCGCCGCCGGTGACCAGGACCGAGCCGTCGGCCAGCACGGTGGCCTGGTGGCCCCGGCGCGGGGTGGTGAGGCTCCCGGCGGTCGACCAGGTGCCCGCGGCCGGGTCGTACAGCTCGCAGAAGGCGAGCGGGGCCGGCCGGCCGCCGGTGGCCAGCGCCCCGCCGACGACCAGCACCCGGCCACCGGGCAGCACGGCCGCGCGGTGCCCGGACCGGGCGTCGGCCATCGGCTTCGCGGGCGACCAGCTGCCGGCGCGCGGGTCGAACAGCTCGGCCGAGTCCAGGGTGCCCTCGCCGCCACCCCGCGCCCCGGTGCCACCGGCCACCAGCACCGCGCCGGTGCTCAGCAGCGTCGCCGAGTGCCCGGCCCGGGGCGTCCTCAGCGGAGCCGCCGAGCTCCAGGTGGCGGCGACCGGGTCGAAGACCTCGGTGGAGTCCAGCAGTTTGCCGTCCGCGCCGCGGCCACCGGTCACCAGGACCCGGCCGTCGTCGAGCACGGTGCTGGAGTGCCCCCGACGCGCGGTGGCGAGGTCCCGGACCGCCGACCAGGTCTTGGCCACCGGATCGAACCGCGCCGCGGACCCGAGCGCCCGGCCGGTGCCGTCGGCGCCGCCGACGACGAGCACGGTGCCGCCGGCCAGCCGGACCGCCTCCGGCCCGGCGGCCGCGACCGGCAGCGGACCGGCCGCGGACCACGCCCCCGGGGCGGAGAGCGGGGCGGCGACCTCCGACACCGGGATGACGTGCAGGGTGTCGGCCAGGCCCGGGTCCGCGGCGACCCAGTCGGTCAGCGCGTCGGCCGCCGTCGCGGCGCTGCGGAAGGTGGTCGCGCCCCGGTCGACGTCCGAGGTCGGCGGGAAGGCCTGAAGGTTGTTGCGCCGGTAGGCGACGGCGAACCGCTGGCCGGTGAGCTGCACGGTGTCCCCGCCCGTGAACGGTCGGCGGCGCTCGGCGTCCCGCCGGGACAGGGCGGAGCGGCTGGTGCTGCTGCCCTCCAGCAACTGCTCGTAGACGGCGGCGGGAACGTCGTGGAACCGCGCGCGGCGGGTCCCCGCCGGTCCGGCGGCCGCCCCCGCCGCCCGGGCCGCCCCGGCGGCGGCCCCCGCGACGATTCCCGCAGGAGCGCCCGGTGTGCTGCGCGCGGGGGTGGCCGCGGCCCGACGGGAGTCGAGGATGTGCAGCTCGTAGCGGGTGCTGCGGCGGACCACCCGCGCGGAGGCGAGCGCCTCCCGCTCCGCGCTCAACTCCAGCCCGGCATCCTGGTCCTGGTACGGCGCGGCGGACAGCTTGGCCGCGTCGTCCATGTCCTGGAACTGGGCCATCGCGAACTTGTCGTCCGGGGTGGAGAGCTGGACCAGGCCGCTGTCCGCCGCCGGAGCCACGGTGAAACGCCGCCCGTCGCTCGGCCGCTGCGCACCCACCCGGTCGATCCGGACATTGAGCGGGACCGCCCGCTGCTGCACGTACAGGGTGCCGAGCGGGTGCAGCACGAGCTTGTCGGTCGGCGGCAGTTCGCGCAGCGTCACCCGGCGGTCGCCGCCGCCGGGCGGCAGAACGGTACGCCAGCCCTCGACCTTGGCGATCTCGCCCGCGAGCAGCGGCAGCACCGCGATCGGCGGCAGCGTGGTGTCGTGCTCCTCGCCCCAGCTGATGTCGAAGTCGGCGGAGATCTCCAGGAAGAGCAGCGAGATCGAGCCGCGCCCGCGCGCCCGCCACGGCGACGGACCCTCCAGCCGGAACCGCAGGTCGATGCAGAACAGCCCCACCCCGAACGCCTTGAGCGAGACGTCGGCGGCGATCTCGATGACGAAGGAGAACGGGGAGAAGCGGAACAGCGCGTCGAAGGAGAGATGGCCCTCGACCCCGAAGTCCTCGAAGCCCAGCCGGAGTTCCGCGGCCGCCCCGAACTGTACGGTGTTGCTGGTGAGGGCGAAGTACCCGGACACCCGGATCAGCGCCCCGGGCCGGTTCAGGATGTCGACGGCCAGCCGGTTCGGCACCGGGAACGGCAGCGGCGGGGGCCGGAACGACGGGTGGAACCCGCCGACCGTCAGCACCAGGTCCGGGTTGTCCCCCCAGGCGACGAGCAGGCCCATACCGCCGTCGATCGTCATGGTGAGGATCCGCGACTCGAAGAGCTGCGCGAAGAACCACAGCCGCGACTTGTCGAACTCGACCGCGCCGATGAACGCGACCTTCAGGACCAGCAGCGCGAGTTCCTCGGTGGGCAGCGCGCACTTCAGCACCCCGAGGATCGCCAGGTTGCCCGGGATCTCGATCACGACGCCCAGCGAGACGCTGACCAGCGTCGGCGTGCCCCAGCCGATCTTGGCCATCGGCCCGATGAGGAACTTCCCCTGCTCGGGCGGGAAGAAGGCCCGCAGATCGCTGAGGATCCGCGGGGCGTTGGCGACGACGTCCTGGGGGAACATCACCGACTCGATCCGGCCGGTGCGCACCCCCTCGACCAGCGCCTGAAGGTTCATCCCGCGGTTGAGGCCGATCAGGCCGCCGACGGCGAGCAGGGTGAAGCCGTACCCCAGTTGCAGGCCGAGGCCGCCGAACTCGGTGGTGATCACGATCAGCATCGAGAAGCCGTCGGTGCCGTCCGGCATCCGGGTGCTGATCAGGCCGATCGCCTTGAGATCGACGAACCCGGCGAACTTCAGCTCCAGTGCGCCGGAGTACTCGCCGCGCGCCGGGTCGGCCGACAGGAAGCCCCCGCCGGAGATCACCCCGGTGTCGACCGAGAGACCGACGCCGGTGGGCGGTTTGAACTCGAAGCCGATGTCCAGCGGACCGAGGTTGCCGCCCTCGCGGAACCGCGACCTGACGATCACCCCGACCCGGTCGACCGCCGCCTTGACCGGACCCAGCTCGGCCTTGAAGGCGGCGGAGATCTCCAGCGGCACCGAGCCGTCCGCGCCGACCCCCGCGCTCAGGTACAGCGTGGTGACCTCGATCGGGCCCAGCTCCAGGTGGGTCGGGATCGCCAGGTCGAGCGAGCCGCTGCCCTCCAGCCGCAGCCCGCCCGAGGGCGACCAGAGCGCCCGCAGCTCGAAGTCGGACTCGATCCGCCCGCCGCCGGTGATCCTGCTGATGAAGCCGTCGCCCTGGGAGAGGTCGATCAGGACGTGACCGCCCGCGAGGTCGAGCCGGGCGGTGGGCTCGGCCGTGGCACTGCCGCCCGGCCCGGCCTGCGCCGTCAGCCCGAGGGCCGCGGTGAAGCGGTGGATCTCCAGCCGGGACCCGCCGGCCTTCCCGAGCAGCACGATCGGCGTGCCGTCGGCCTTCTCGGCGGTCAGCCCGAGTGCGGCGGCGAGCTGCAGCCCGCCGGTGGAGGGGTGGAGTTCGATGCTCAGCGGCGGCCGGACCCGGGCCTCCAGCCCCGGGTCGAACCTGGTCCGTGCCTCGAAGGAGACCTTCCAGAGCGGACCGGGCCGGTACTCGCGGACCAGGTCCGCGGCGGCCACCACGTCGGCCCGGGTGAGCAGCGAGGGCAGCGGACCGGCCGGGTCTACCGTCAGCCGCAGGAGGAAGGCGTCCAGCACGCGCGGACCGCCGGCGGGAGCCTCGAAGTCGAAGTACCGGCCGTGCGCGTGGAGGTACTCGGAGAGGCGCCGGAACAGCTCGGCGCCGTCGAACCCGGGCGTGCCGAAGCCGAAGGCGTCGCGGAAGAGGTCGCCGGGGGCGGTGAACAGGGTGGGCAGCCGGTCGAAGTGGAGCGTGCGGCGGCGGACCGGCACCACCGTCTGGTCCGCCGGATCGGAGGCGCGACCGACATCGGTGACGATCCCGAGCAGCGACAGGACGTCGAGCGCACTGCGGCTCCTGCCCTCGATGTGCGTGAGCAGCGCCCAGTCGAGGATCCGCCGGGGCAGCTCCTTGGCCTCGGCCCGGATCCTCGCCCGCTGGGCGTCGGTCAGACCGGGTGCTCCGGCCACCGCGGTGTCGAGGGCGGGCCCCAGGGCGTCGAGCGCGCCGAACACCTGCCCGAGGGCGCCGACCAGCGACACCCCCTCCAGGGCGATGCGCTCGGCGACGTCGTCCCCGATCGCCGCGTCCAGCCGCAGCACGATCGGGCCCAGGCCTCCGGCCTGCACGGCGATCGTGCCGAGCGGGCCGTCGGCGGCGCCGAGCCCGCCCGGCAGCCACAGGCCCAGCGACGTGAGGAACGGCTGCCGCTGCTCGGCGCCCAGCAGTTGCTCCAGCGGCCGCAGGGCGTTGGCGATCTCCCGGGCGAGCAGTTCCAGGGTTCCGGCGGCCATCTCAGCTCAACTCCGCTCGGTCGTCGGGGTTGTCGAGGTCGTCGAGGTCGTCGGGGTCGTCGAGGTCGTGGAAGTTGTCGGGGTCGTTGAGGTTGTCGAGGTCGGACAGCCGCGCACCGGGCAGGCGGAGCAGGAAGTCGCGATGCGCGGTGACGGCCTCGCGCAGTTCCGGGCTCCCGGCGGCGGCGAGTTCGTCGAGCAGCCGGGCCAGCCCGTCGGCCACCGGGCGGCCGCCGAGCGTGCGCGGGACGGGTTCGTCGTGGGCGAGCTCGCTGAGCAGCAGTCGCCGTACGAGCAGGGGGCCGTGCATCCGGTGCCAGGCGACCGTGACCCGCCGTTCGGTGTCCACCAGTTGCCGGGCCTCGTCGAGGTGTGCGGTGCAGAGCTCGGCGGCCCGGCGCCCGGTCGTGCTCGCGGCGAGGCGGTCGAGGACCTGGCGCATCCGGACGGTCGGCGGGATGTGGACGGCGGGGTAGGCGGCGGCCGGCAGGATCAGCGGCTCTCCGGCGGCGGCGAAGGACTCCGCCAGCGGGGCCGGCATCGAGGCGAGGACGGCGCGTTCGGGGTGCACCCGGCCGAAGCCCCAGCCGCTGTCCAACTGGGTCGGCGGGACCGGAGGGACCGGCGGCAGGCAGGTGGAGGTGAGGTGGCCGACGATCGTGGTGTGCTCGAGGTTGTTGTTCGCCTGGAACATCAGCGCGATCACGCCGGTCACGTACGGCGCGGCCTGGCTGGTCCCGCTCATCACGGCCAGGAGGTCCGGGTGGATGCCGCCGGACTTCGCCGAGAAGATCCGCACCCCGGGTGCGCAGACCTCGGGCTTGAGCCGGAAGTCCGCGGTGGGGCCGCGGCCGGAGAAGTCGGCGAGCCGGTCGTTGGCCGGGTTGTAGGCGCCCACGGTGAGGGGGAGACGGGCGGTGCCGGGGGAACTGACGGTCCTGGTCGGGTCCTGGTTCGCGGGGACGAAGCGGGCCGGCTGCTCCGTCAGGCTCGGGTTGGTCCAGCAGTCGAACGGTGTGGCGGTGCCCTGTGTCTCGGTGAGGGTGATGGTCCACACCCCGGGTGCTATCTGGGACTGGAGGGGGGCGACGGCCGTGACCGGGTTGAGCTGGGCGATGATCCGGTTCTTGCGGTTCGGCTCGACCCCGACGTGCGAGGCGACGAACAGGACGTGCTGGGTCGGTCCCTGACCGACGGTCCGTCTTACGGACGTCGACGTCGGATCCGGGTTCGGAACGACCGGGGCCATGGCCGGGCCGCCGACCGGTTGCGGCGGGGTCAGGGTGAAGTTCAGTCGGCCGGGCCCGGGGTACCAGACGAACAGGAGGTCGGCTGCGGTGTCGCCGGACAGGATGTCCAGCCCCACCGTGACGCTGCGGTTCGCGGGAACGGTGCCGGAGGCGTGCTGGCCCTCGGAGAACTGCGCGAGCTGGTTCGGCTGGGCCCGCCCTCCGGTGTTTCCCGCGATGAGCACGAGCGATCGGCGGGTCGCCCCGATCAGCAGGTCGTCCAGCCCCTGTTCCTCGGGGGACGTGCCGTCGTGCGCCGTCGAGGTTTCGAAACTGCTCATGTTCACCACGACGGGGGGCTTCGGAGTACCGGTCGGGATCCACTGCTGTTCGAGGAGGTACTTGGCCGCCTGGAGGTCGTCGAACGTGTGGAACGTCGAGCGGACGATGGCGAGATCGGCCTCGTGGGCGATGCCGGTGATCCGGTCGGGAGAGCAGCAGCCCGGCAGGCCGATCCCCGCGGCGACCCCCGCGACGTGGCTCCCGTGGCCGTCCGGGTCGCGCGAGAGGAAGGGTTGGGGCGGCGTGGGCGGCGGCGGTGCCGCGGCCAGGGCAGCGTTGATCTCGTTCGGAGTGATGACCCGCCCGCGGGTGACGCTGACGGTGGGAGTGGTGCCCCCGGTGAAGGTGATGTCGGTCAGCCGGATCGGGTTGATCTGCCCGGTGTCGAACGGCGCCCTGATGAACTGGCCCTCGAAGTCGATCACCAACGGCTTCGCCGGCAGCGGGCCGCCGGTGACGACCACATCGCCCGCCGACACACCTCCGAGGGCACTGAGTGCCGTCTGTGCGGTGGCCGCGGTCAGCGGGAGGGCCAGGATGCCGGTCGCCTGGTCGGGTACCCGGCCCGGGGGCTGCCAGCGAAGTCTCATCGAGCCCCCGGTCGGGCTGCCGGTGACCGCGATCGTCTGGCGCAGTGTCATGTCGAGCAGTGACACGATCCGGGTGGTCCCGTCGAGCTTGCGGAACGCCGGGTGGAAGATGTCGATTCCGGTGTCGATGACGCCGACCACCACTCCGCGCCCCGTGAATCCGGCGGGAATGGTGGGGACGTCGTCGGCGAACGTGGCGCCCGGTCCACCGCCCCCGTCGTGGGCCGTCGCGGTGTCGGCGTTCGCGGTGTCGGCGCTCGTGGAATCGGCGCTCGTGGAATCGGCGCTCGTGGAATCGGCGCTCGTGGAATCGGGGTTCGCGGTGTCGGCGTTCGCCGCGTCGACGCCGGGGGGTTCGGGAGGCGGTGCCGCGGGCCCTCCGGGCCGGGTCGGACGGCTGCCGTGGATGGTGACCACGTTGTCGAGCGCGGAGATCCGCTCGAGGTCCTCGGCGGCGATCGTGCCGGCCGCGATCCGGGCGGTGCGGAACTCGGTCCAGAATCCGGCCTCCTCCACCACCCGGAGGTCGCCGGTGTAGTGGAGCAGGACCTTGATCCGCTCGGTCCGGTCCAGCCGAGCAGCGTCGTCCTCGCCCTGACGGAGGGCGGTCTGCCTCAGTGTGTGCACGCGCGAGATCAGCGTTTCATCGAGCTTCGTGTACGTCATCCGCCACCTCGCAGCCGACCGTCGGATGGCATTTATCATGGGCCCGGGAAAATTCACTGTCAATCAGTATTCGGCCCCGGTTGCCGTGCCTGAGGCGGCAGTTCACCTGCCGGACATGGGTCAGTGTGCGAATTGATCTCTTCTCTTCCGCTATTGAGTTCACTCGTTCGAATCAATGGAATGATCGTAGGATCAAAATGATCGAATGAATGATCGGAGGGGTGGCGGAGATCAGCGCTTTCCGGGGCAGGCCGGCGGGAGGGTCGCCCCAGGGGGGATCGCGGTGCGGAACTCCGGCCGGAAGGACAGCTGAAAAAGGGCTCCCCCGGGCTGATGCCCGGGGGAGCCCTTTCGCGTGGCGCCGGGGATGTCCGGCTGTTTCGCCGGGGTCAGCCGACGGTGGCCGGCTCCTCGACGACGCGGCCGTCGCGGAGTTCGACCACGCGGTCGGCGAGTTCCATCAGGTTGGGGTCGTGGGTCGCGACCAGGACGGTGACGCCCTCGCTGCGGACCACCGCGCGCAGCAACTCCATGATCGAGCGGCCGGTCTCGGAGTCCAGCTGGCCGGTCGGCTCGTCCGCGATGATGAGATCGGGCTCGTTGGCCAGGGCCCGGGCGATGGCGACGCGCTGCTGCTGGCCGCCGGAGAGCTCCCCGGGGCGCTGGTTGGCGTGGTCGGACAGCCCGACCAGGGCGAGCAGGGTGTGGGCGCGCTCCTCGCGCTGGGCGGCGGGCACCTTGCGCAGCCGCATCGGGATGCCGACGTTCTCGGCGGCGGTGAGCACGGGCAGCAGGCCGAAGGACTGGAAGACGAAGCCCAGCCGGTCGCGGCGCAGCGCGAGCCGCCCGTCCTCGTCCAGGCTGCCGAGGTCGGTGCCGTCCAGGGTGATGCTGCCGCCGGTCGGGGCGTCCAGGCCGCCGACCAGGTTGAGCAGGGTGGTCTTGCCGGAGCCGGACCGGCCCTTGAGGGCGGTGAGTTCGCCCCGGCCGATGGTGAAGGAGACACCGCGCAGGGCGTGGACGGCGCGCTCGCCGGTGCCGAAGCTGCGGTGGACATCGGTGACGGCCACCATCGGAGCGGTGACGGTGCCGGCCGGTTGCTGGGTCATGCGGCATCCCCCTGGGTGCTCCCCGGCGGGGTCCGCCGACGGCGGCCGGCCGGGGTGTTCTTCGCGGCGTTCTTTGAGGTGTTCATGGCTTTGCAGGGATCGCGGACATGACGTGCTGTCGGCCGCCGTGCAGCCGCGATGCGCAGCATTTGCTCACTACTTACATCCTTCGCGCAAGTCCCTTCCTTTCCTTGACCGGATCTGAAAGCATCGTCCGCTATCCGGTGATCAAGCGCCGGTGATCACCATGACGAAAGCGCCCCGGGGCCCGTCCGCGCAGCGCGAGACACCTGCCCGGACCGGATGCGGCGCGGACACCATTGACGACCGGGGGAGGATCGGGATGCTCGGCTTTGTCATGCGCCGTCTGCGCGGGCGACTGCCCCTGGCCACAGCCGCCCTGCTCACCGTACTGATCACGACGGCGGTGCTCACGGCGCTGGTCGCCTTCCAGCGCACCGTCGGCGAGATCGGACAGCGACAGGCACTGCAGGGCGCGGGCCACCCGCGGACCACCGTGGTGGTCAACTCCGAGCACGGGCTGGACCGGAGGGCCAAGGACGACGCGGCGGTCGCCGACTACGCCCGGGTGCTCTTCGGCGACCTGCCGGCCGAGACCCGCGGCCTGTCCCGCAGCCGCTCCTACGGACTGCCCGCCGGACCGGCGGGCGATGCGCAGGCTGCCCCGACGGGCAAGCAGGCGGGCACCCCGGCCGCCCCGGCGGGCGCTGTCCCGACGACTGCCGGGGCGACCTCCGCTGCCCCTTCCGCCGCCCCGACGGCCGCCGGTGCACAGCCCGGTGCCACCAGGGCCGACGACCTCACCCTGCTCGCCGCCCTCGACCGCAGCTACGTCCAACTCCTCGCCGGAGACTGGCCCGCGGCCGCAGCCGCGACCCCCGGCACCCCGGGCCCGGTCCAGGTGGCCGTGCCGAGGTCCGTACTCACCCGCCTCGGCCTCACCACCGAGGCACTGCCCGCCGAGGTCCGGCTCACCGACCGCTACGGCGGCCCCCCGCTCGTGGTCCGGGTCACCGGCGCCTACCGCGCCAACGACCCCGCCGACCTCTACTGGCGGCTCGACCCGGTGCAGGGCCGCGAGATCCTCTCCGGCGGCTTCACCACCTACGGCCCGCTGCTCGTCGACGAGACCGCCTTCGGCGCCACCGGTATCCCCCAGAACGGCCGCAGCTGGCTGATCGACGCCGACTTCACCGGCGTCGGCACCGCCGCAGTGGACGCCGTCCGGGACCGGGTCACCCCGGCCGGCGACGCCCTCAACCGGAACGCCGGGCTCATCGCCCGCACCGAACTCCCCGCCCTGCTGCGGGAACTGGACTCCGGCGCGATGGTCGCCCGGTCCACCCTGCTGATCGGCGCGCTCCAGCTGATCGTGCTGGCCTCGGCCGCCCTGCTGCTCGTCGTCCACCTCATCGCCAGCCGCCAGCAGTCCGAGAACGCCCTGCTCGCCGCCCGCGGCGCCTCCGGGGCCAGGCTCGGCGGCTACACCGCCGTCGAGGCACTGCTGCTCGCCCTGCCCGCCGCCCTGCTGGCCCCGCTGCTCACCCCGCCGCTGCTGCGCGTCCTCGGCGGCTTCGGCCCGCTGCGCCACATGCCGCTGGACACCTCGCTGCACTGGACGCTGTGGCCGGTCTCGGTCGCCTGCGCCCTCGGCTGCGTCCTGCTCGCCGCCGTCCCCGCCCTGCTGCGCGGCGCCGGCACCGCCGTACTGCGCCGGGCCGGCCGCCGCCAGGCCCTGGCCGCCGGCGCCGCCCGCTCCGGCGCCGACCTCGCCCTGCTCGCCCTGGCCGTCCTCGCCTACCAGCAACTCTCCCAGTACAGCGGCGGGTTGTCCCCGGACGCCGACGGCCGTCTCGGCCTGGACCCGGTCCTGGTCGCCACCCCCACGCTCGCTCTCGGCGCCGGCACCCTGCTCGTGCTGCGGCTGCTGCCGGTCGTCGCCCGACTCGGCGCCCGACTGGCCGCCCGCGGCCGCGGCCTCGGCCCCGCCCTGGTCGGCTGGCAGCTCGCCCGCCGCCCCGCCCAGGCCAGCGGACCGGTCCTGCTCCTGGTGCTCGGCGTCTCCACCGGCGTCCTGGCGCTCGGTCAGCACGACACCTGGAACGCCTCCCAGCAGGACCAGGCCTCCTTCGCCACCGCCGGCGGCCTGCGGATCCACGGCGCCCACACCGCCGCGATCGGCCAGGGCAGCCGGTTCGCCGCCCTGCCCGGCGGCGACCGGATCCTCCCGGTCGGCCGACAGGAGCAGTCGCTTCCCGACGGCTCCCACGGCCAGGTCCTGGCCCTGGACGCCGCCGCCTTCGCCGAGCACGTCCCGATCCGCTCCGACCTGCTCGACGGACAGGACCCGAAGAGCCTGTTCACCCCGCTCGCCGACGGCACCGCCGGCGCCGCCCCGACCGGGGTCCCGCTGCCCGGGAAGCCGCAGCGGATCGACGTCGACCTCACCTTCACCCCCGGCCCGCGCCCCGCCGCAGCCGCCGACGACAGCTTCGGACCGGTACCGGCACCCAGGGCCCCGGAGGCCTGGCTGCTGCTCCGGGACGGCCACAACCTCTCCTTCGTCGCCCCGGTCACCGGCGTCCCCGCCGGCGGCGACGCCCGCGCCACCGTCGACCTCGCCGCGCTCACCGACGGCGGCCTCAGCTCGGTGTCCGCGCCGCTCTCCGTGATCGGCCTGACCCTCGCCCTCGGCCCCAAGGACACCGGCGAACTGACGATCCGCCGGCTCGCCGCCGCCGACCGCGCCACCGACCCCGGGGTACCGGCCACCGTCCCCGCCGGCCTCGGCTGGACCACCAGCGGCGACTCCGCCGAACGCCCGGTCGGCGTGGACGTCGTCCCCGGCCCCTCCGACGACCGGCGACTGCTGAGCGTGCGCTACGGGGCCGGCTCCGACGCCCTCAACAACCGGCGCGTCGTCATCACCCCGGCCGAGGCCAAGCCCCCGGCCGCGATCGCCGGCGTCGCCACCCGCGGCTACCTCGCCGCCACCGGCTCCGCCGTCGGCGCGACCGTCCGGGTGCCGTTCGGCCTCACCACGGTGCCGGTGCGGATCACCGGCGAGGTCTCCTCGCTGCCCGTCGTCGGCGACACCGCGGTGCTGGTCGACCTCGGCACGGTCGGCCGGATGCTCGCCGCCGGCGGCCGGGAGACGCCCGTCCCCGCCGAATGGTGGCTGCCCGCCACCGGCCCGGACGACCGCACCCCCGCCCAGGCCGCCGCCGCACTGCGCGCCGCCCCCGGCACCCCCGGACTCCAGCTGCGCGACGAGGTCGCCGCCGACCTCCTCGGCGACCCGCTCAGCGCGGCCCCGCAGAACGCCCTCGCCGCCATCGCCGTCGTCACCACGGTGCTCGCCGCGATCGGCTTCGGCGCCGCCGGGGCCGCCGCCGCCGGCCAGCGCTCCCGCGACTCCGCGCTGCTGCTGGCCCTCGGCGCCCCCAGGCGCCGCCTGGTCCGCACCGCCGCCGCCGAACAGGCCGTCCTGGTGGGCCTCGGCAGCGTCGTCGGACTCGCCCTGGGCGCCCTGATCGTCCATCTGATCGTGCCCCTCGTCGTCCTCACCCCGGCGGCCCGCCGCCCCGTCCCGGAGGCCCTGGTGGCCCTGCCGCTCGGCACCGCCGCGCTGCTGGCCGTCGCGATCTCCGCCGTCCCCCTGCTCTCGGCCCTGCTCGGCGGCCGCCGCCGCCGCGACGTGGCGCAGCGCCTGCGGCACCTGGAGGAGATGTGACCGGTCCGGCCGCCACCACCGCCCCCCGACCCACGGGCACCGGCCCCGGGGCGGGCCACCACCCGGCCCCGTGGGTGCGCACCCGACTGCGCGCGACCCCGCTCGCCGCCCTGCTCACCGCCGTCCTCGCGCTCGGCACGGTCTTCCTGGCCACCGCCTTCCCACGGGTCCTCGACCGGGCCGCCGACCAGGGCCTGCGGGACTTCCTCCGCGACCGGGGCGCCGTCGCGACCAGCATGTACGCCTCCAGCGCACTGGTCGGCGGCGCCAAGACCCTCGACGACGACGCCGCCCTGCTCGCCGCCCACGTCGGCCCCACCCTCGCCGTCGCCCCGGGCGGAGTCGTGTACGGCGCCCGCAGCGGCAAGTCGCGTTCCCTGACCAACCCCGGCCTGGCCCGGCCCGAAGTCGTCGACCCGGAAATGGGCCTGCTCTACGTCCAGGGCCTGCGCGAGCACACCACCCTCGTCGAGGGCCGCTGGCCCGACGCCCCCAAGGGCGGCGGCGCCCCGGTCCCGATCGCGCTCGTCCGCGACACCGCCACCACCGTCCGGATCCACCTCGGCGACGTGCTGACCACCGGCGAGACCCTCCAGGGGGAGGAACCGCGGAAGGCCGAGGTGGTCGGCATCCTGAACGCCAACGACCGCAACGACCCGTACTGGGCCGAACTGTCCTGCCCCCTCCAGGCCTGCCTCGACTTCACCCGCGGCAAGCAGCCCTACGCCTACTGGCGCCTCACCGGACTCGTCGACGGCAGCGCTCTCGACGCGGTCCAGAGCTGGCAGACCGGCGCCCAGGACTTCTGGCGGATCCCGGTCGACGTCGACCGGCTGCGCGCCGACCGGCTCGACCGCACCGACCGGGAACTCGCCGCCTACCTCACCGGGAACACCGCCAACCAGCTGGCGAGCGCCACCTCCCGCCCCGGCCTGCAGATCACCTCGCCGCTGCCGGACCTGCTGGACAAGGCCACCGCCCGGCAGCAGGCCACCGCGCCGCTCGCCGCCATCGGCCCGGCCGGTCTGGCCGGCGTCGGCCTGGTCGTGCTCGGCCTGGCCGCCGCCCTCGCCGGCGACCGGCGGGCCGCCGAACTGCGCCTGCTCCAGGCCCGCGGCGGCTCCCGGACCGGTGTCGTCGGGCGACTGCTCGGCGAAGGCGTCGTCACCGTCCTGCTGCCCGCCCTCCTCGCCGGAGTGCTCGCGCTGTGGCTGCTGCCCAGCCCGCGCTGGGGCGGCGCCGTTCTCGCCGGCACGGCCGTCGCCCTGTTCTCCCTGCTCGCCCTGCCGGTGCGCGCCGCCCGGCTCTGGTCCCGGCCCCGGGCCGGCAGCAACCGGCGGCGCCTGGCCGGCGAACTCACCGTCCTGGCCCTGACGGTCGCCGCCGTGGTCGAGGTCCGGCGGCGCGGCGTCGCCCCCACCGGGACGGGCGTGGACCCGCTGCTGGTCGCCGCACCGCTGCTGCTCGCCCTCACCGGCGGACTGCTGCTCGCCCGCGTCCAGCCGCTGCTGCTCGGCGCGTTCGCCCGGGTGGCCACCCGGCGGCCCGGCGCCATCGGCTTCCTCGGCCTGGCCCGCGCCGCCCGGGGCAGCACCGAAGGGGCACGGCCCTCCGTCCTGCCCCTGATCGCCCTGCTGCTCGCCGTCACCACCGCGGGCTTCGGCTCCACCGTGCTCGGGGCCGTCGACACCGAGCGCACCCACGCCGCCCGGCTCACCGTCGGCGGCGACGCCTCGGTGGTGGTCCCGATCGGCGTCCCGGTGTCGGAGGGCTTCGCCGACGCGGCCGCCAAGCTGCCCGGGGTCCGCGCCTCCGCCCGGATCTGGGCCGACACCGAGGTGTTCGTCCTCGACGGCAACGGCTCCACCCGGGTCTTCGCGGTGGTCGCCGACCCGGTCGCGTACGCGGAGATCTCCCGCTCGCTCGGGCGGGGCGCCTTCGACGCGGCCGCGCTCTCCGGCGGCACCGGCGCGGCGGACGTCCCGGTGCCTGCCCTGGTCTCCACCGCGCTCGCCCGCAAACTCGGCCCGGGAGCCACCCACCGCCTCCGGCTGCCCAACGGCGGGGAACTGCTCACCAGCACCGCCGGAACCGTCGACGGCACCCCGGCGCTCCAGGGCGACGACCGGCTGTTCGTCGTCCTGCCGGCCGGCCCGGCCGTCGCCCTGGCGCCCGAACTCGGCCGCTCCAACCTCTGGTTGGCCACCGGCCCGGTCGACCAGGACCGGCTGCGGAGCCTGGTGCGCGAGCAGATCGCCACCGGCGCCGAGCGGGCCACCGCCTTCCCCACCGCGGCCGGCGAAGGGAACGACGGCCTGCCCCCCGGCTACAGCGTGCGCACCAGCGCGGCCGTGAGCGCCGCCCTCGCCGCCGACCCGCTCCAGTCCGCCGCGGCCCGGCTGTTCTGGACCGCCGTCCTCGGGGCCGGCACGCTCGCCCTGCTGGCCGTCCTGCTCACCCTGGTCCGGGCCGCGCCCGAGCGCACCGCGCTGCTGGCCCGGCTGCGCACCATGGGCCTGCGGCCCCGGCAGGGCCTGACCCTGATCCTGATCGAGACGCTGCCGCAGACCCTGGTCGCGGCGGTCGGCGGCGGCCTGGTCGCGGTGGCCGCGGTCGCCCTGCTCGGGCCCGCCTTCGACCTGTCGATCCTGGTCGGTGCCAGCATCGCGCCCGGGCTGCCGGTCGCCGTCCCGCCGGTGCTGCTGCCGACGGTCGGCCTCGCCGCCCTCGTCTCCGCGGGCGTCGTCGCCGAGGCTCTGATCGCCGGCCGTCGACAGATCGCCACCGAACTGCGGGCGGGGGACCAGCGATGACCCTCCCGCCCCAACCCGCGTCCGGACCCGATCCCGGACCCGACCTGGACCCCGTGTCCGGGCCCGAGCCCGGACCCGCGTCCGGCCGCGGCCGGGCCACCCCCGGAACGCCGACCACACCCACGACGACGAGGCCCCGAGCCGACGAGAGGAGCACCGCGGTGAACGGCAGCGCCCAGGACCAGAAGACCGCCCCGGCCCCCACCTTCCAGGAACTCCAGGAGCGCGCCCGCGTCGCCGCGGCCGGCCCGGCGGCGCACAGCGCGGACGCGGCCATCGTCTGCGACCGGCTGGTCCGCATCTTCAGCGCCCAGGGCGTCGAGGTGCAGGCCCTCCAGGGGCTCGAACTGACCATCCGGCAGGGTGACCTGGTCGCCCTGGTCGGCGCCTCCGGCAGCGGCAAGTCCACCCTGCTGACCATCCTGGCCGGGCTGGACGTGCCGACCGCCGGCACCGCCACCGTGGCCGGCTGCGACCTGCTGGAGATGGCCCCCCGGGAACGGCTGCGCTACCGCCGCGAGGTCGTCGGCTTCATCTGGCAGCAGACCGCCCGCAACCTGCTGCCGTTCCTCACCGCCGCCGAGAACATCGCCCTGCCGATGCAGCTGCGCGGCGGCCGGTCGTCGCGGGCCGGCTCCCGGCAGCAGGCGGCCCGGGTCGCCGAGCTGATGGAGGCGCTGGAGATCGGCGAACTCGCCCGCCGGCGCCCGACCGAGATGTCCGGCGGCCAGCAGCAGCGCGTCGCCATCGCCGTCGCCATGGCCAACAACCCGCCGGTGCTGCTCGCCGACGAGCCCACCGGCGAGCTCGACTCGGAGACCGGGGCGAGCATCTTCGAGGCCTTCCGCACCGTCAACCGCGAACTCGGTGCCACCGTGGTGATCGTCACCCACGACCCGATGGTGGCCGGGGAGGTCCGCCGCACGGTCGCCATCCGCGACGGCCGCACCAGCAGCGAGGTGCTCCGCCGCACCCTCACCGACGAGCACGGCGAGGAGTCGGTCAACGAGACCGAGTACGTGATGCTGGACCGCACCGGCCGGGTCCAGCTCCCGGCCAAGTTCCTGGAGGCGCTGGGCATGGAGCACCGGGTCGCGGTCGAGCTGGCCCCCGACCACATCGCCGTCCGCCCGGACGACCTGGAGGGCCACTGAGGGGCCTGAGAGCCGCCGACGGTCCCGCTGCCGACGGGACCGCGGCGGAACGGTTCCGCCCCGGCCGGAGCGTCAGCGGCGGTCCCGACGGGCGGCCCGGCGGAACCGGAGGTACTCGCGGGCGAGCAGGCGCAGCGCGGCGGGCTTGGCGGGGCTCGCGGAGCGGTGCAGCAGCGCGCCGAGGTCGGCGCGTGCCGCCGCACCGGTGAGCTGCTCCACCCCGACGATGCAGCGGACCATCGGCCGGTGGACGGCCGGAACCAGCCCGATCACGGTCCGGGCCTCGGCCAGGGTGCGGTCCGCCTCGTCCAGCAGACCGCCGAGCAGCTCCCGGACCGCCGGCCGGTCGCGGGCCTGTTCCAGATCGGCGCGGGTGACCCCGTGCCGCTCCAGCCGGTCCCGGGGGACGGTCAGCCGGCCCTCCGCGAGGTCCTCGGCGAGGTCGTTGACGAAGTCGAGCCGCTGGCTGCCGTCGATGAAGGTCCGGCACGCGGCGCGGTAGGCCGGCTGGTCGCCGGCCGGGCCGAGCAGCGCGGCGACGACCATGAAGCCCGGCAGCGAGTACCCGTCCACGTAGCGCTGGTAGTCCTCCTCGGTGTCGAACCCGGTGAAGTCGAGATCCGCCTCCGCCGCGGCGAGGTGGTCCAGGACCCGGTCGCGCAGCTCGGGGTGGGCAGCCGCGCTGTGCAGCAGCGGCCGCAGCTCGGGGTCGTCCGTCCGGCCCTCGGCGAGGCTGCGGGTCACCTCCCGCTGCCAGCGGTCGGCGGCCGCCCGCCGTTCCGCGAGCGGGCCGCTGTCGAGCAGCGTGTCGGTCCGGTGCATGAACGCGGCCGCCGCGATCACGTGCGGGACGGTCCGCTCCGGCAGCAGCAGCCCGGCCGCCACCGCGACCTCGCGCCGGTAGCGGGTCACCTGCTGCCGCTGCCGCCCGTAGTCGGCCCGCAGCCCGGGCTCCCGCACCCCGGCCGCGTCCAGCGCCCGTTCCCATCTGCCCACTCGGCTCACCCGTCCCTCTGCTCGGAAGGACCGAGCCTATGGCGTGTCCTTCGGAACCCGGGGCGCGGGCCCGTCCGGGGCGGCCGGGCCCGGGTGGGATACTGGACCGGTCCATTCCGCGGCGGCAGGTGGTGAGGGGCGGCACATGAGCAGCCGGGTGCGGGTGCTGAGGAAGCAGAACCGGCTCAGCCTGGAGGCGCTGGCGGAGCGGGTCGGGGTGACCAAGAGCTATCTCTCCAAGGTGGAGCGCGGCCTCAGCGACCCGTCGATCTCCACCGCGCTCAAGCTCGCGCACGCGCTGAACGTCGATGTCGGCCGACTGTTCTCGGACGAGGTGGAGCCCGAACTGATCACCGTGGTCCGGGCCGACGAGCGGACCCCGATGGGTGCCGGGGCGGGCCCGGGGGACACGCGCTACGAGGGCATCGCGACCGGACTGACCGACAAGCGGATGGTGCCGTTCATGATGCACCCGCCGACGGATCCCGCCGACCCGCCGTTCAAGTCCCACGCCGGGGAGGAGTACCTCTTCGTCCACGAGGGTACCGCCGAGCTGGAGTTCCCGGAGCGCACCGTCGCTCTGGGGCCGGGCGACAGCGTGTACTTCAACTCCGCCCTGCCGCACCGCTGCCGCTCCACCGGCGGGCGGCCCGCCGCGGTCCTCGTGGTCATCCACGACGAGCCGTCCGGTCCGGCCGACCACGTCCCGACCCTGCCCTGACCCACCGGCCCCGGCGCCGCCGCGGTGCCACCGGGGCCGGTGTGCTCCCGGCGGCTCAGCCCGCGGCGGCGAGCAGCTCCGCGAGACGGGCGGTCCCGGCCGGGTCCAGGGGCAGCAGCGGTCGGCGCGGGCCGCCGACGTCCAGACCGAGCAGGGCCAGACCGGCCTTCACCGTGGTGGGCAGGCCGCCGCCCAGGATGAACTCCAGCACCGGGAGCTGGCGTTGGAAGACGTCCAGGGCGAGGTCCCACTCACCGGCCCGGACGGCGCGGTGGAGCTCCAGGACCGGGCCGGGGATCAGGCAGGGCGCGGCGGTGCACCAGCCCGCCGCGCCGGCCGAGAAGGCCGCCAGCGCGAGCGGGTTGCTGCCGTTGTAGAACGGCAGGGCGCCGTCCGTGAGTTGGGCGAGCCGGTGCATCCGCCGCACATCGCCGCTGCTCTCCTTCACCATGGTGATGTTCTCCACCCGCCGGACCAGCGAGACCATCAGCTCGGGGGAGAGGTCGACCCCGCTGGTGGCCGGGTTGTTGTAGAGCATCACCGGGACGGTGACCGCGTCCGCCACGGCCGTGAAGTGGCCCACCACTTCGCGCTCGTCGAGCTTCCAGTACGCCTGCGGCAGCACCATGACGGCGTCCGCGCCCGCCCGTTCGGCGAACCGGGCGCGCCGGACCGCGCCCCGGGTGGTCAGGTCGGCGACACCGACCACGGCGGGCACCCGGCCGGCGACCGCGGCGAGCGCCGCCTCGGCGGCGGTGTGCCACTCCTGGTCGTCCAGGTAGGCGCTCTCGCCGGTGGAGCCGAGCGGGGCGATCGCGTGGCAGCCGGCGTCGATCAGCCGGTCCACCAGGGCGGTGAGGGCGTCGGTGTCCACGCCGCCCTCGCCGTGGCCGTCCACACCGCCCTCATCGCGGCCGTCCGCACCGCCCTCCCCGCCCGGGGCGAACGGGGTGACCGGGTAGGCGATGATCCCCTCCAGTGCGAGTCCGGCCATCTCAGGCACCGCCCTCGGGAGTCGTGCGGACGATGGCGCCGTTCGTCGTGCTGCTCTTGACCGTGCCGCCGCTGATCGCGTCGCCGTGGCCGGCCCGCAGGGCGCGCCGGGCGTAGTAGGCGAAGTTGGCCTGACTGCGCTTGGCGGTGGAGGTCCAGTCGTGGGCCTCCCTGGCGAGCGGCGCGGGTATCTCCTGGATCCGGCCGGCCGCAGAGGCCAGCAGCTGGAGCCGGGCGGCCCGTTCGAAGAGCACGGCGAGGGTGCAGGATTCCTCCACGCCGCCCGTGGCGACCAGCATGCCGTGGTGGGCGAGCAGCAGGGCCCGCTTGTCGCCGAGCGCGGCGGTGATGATCTCGCCCTCCTCGTTGCCGACCGGGATGCCGGGCCAGGTCTCCAGGAAGGCGCAGTCCTCGTACAGGGGGGTGAGGTCCATGTGCGAGACGACCAGGGGCGTCTCCAGCATCGACAGGGCGGAGAGGTGCAGCGGGTGGGTGTGGATGATGCAGGTGACGTCGGGGCGGGCCCGGTAGACCCAACTGTGGAAGCGGTTGGCGGGGTTGGCCATGCCCTCGCCCTCCAGGACCTCGAGGTCCTCGTCGACCAGGAGGAGGTTGTCCTCGGTGATCTCGTCGAAGCCGAGGCCGAGCCGCTGGGTGTAGTAGGTGCCCGGCCGTTCGGCGCGGGCGGTGATCTGGCCGGCCAGGCCGGAGTCGTGGCCGGCCTCGAAGAGGATCCGGCAGGTGAGGGCCAGTTTCTGGCGGGTGGTCCAGTCGTTGTCGGGGATCGCGGTGCGCATCCTGCGGTGCGCGAGGTCGACCAGGTCCGCCTTGGCGGTGGTCAGGGTCTCGGCCATGGCCGGGGTGCTCCTTCGTTCGGGGGCGTGCCGCAGCGGCGCGCGGCGGCCTGGTGTCGCGTGCCGGCCAGGCCGACAGGACACTGTGTTCACCATAGGACACATCGTGTCCTTGCGTCGACGGTGATGCCTACGGTGACCCCGTGGTCGGAGCGGAGCGGGTCGGGTCGCCCGATCGTCAGCTGCCGCCGCCCATGCGGCGGATCAGCCCGGAGCGTTCGGCCTCCGAGCGCAGATCGCTGCCGGGCGCGCCCCGGTCGATGCGGTCGCCCCGGCCGGCGGCCGTGCAGAGGGCGAAGACGAGCAGGGCGCTCGCCGCCGCGGCGAGGATGCCGAGGGCGGTGAGGACGCGGAGCCAGGTCACGGGAGATGCCTCCAGGGGACGGCGCGAGAGGGTGCCGCCGGGGATATCGGCAGACCGGCCGACGAGGTCGAGCGTCCACGGGCGGTTCCACCTGCCGGCCGCCCGCGCG
This sequence comes from Streptomyces sp. XY431, assembly GCF_001279805.1. NCBI lineage: Bacteria > Bacillati > Actinomycetota > Actinomycetes > Kitasatosporales > Streptomycetaceae > Streptomyces > Streptomyces sp. XY431. The sequence continues at coordinate 22,615 of NZ_LGDO01000173.1, read as the reverse complement.
CACGGTCGTGCACGCGGGCGGTCGAAGCGCGATCGGCGCGCTACGCCGGGCCGTGCGCCCCTGTTGCCGCCGTCTCCGGTGAAGCGGCCGCAGTGGCCGCAGCGGGTGGAGTGGCCGCACCGGGTGGAGTGGCCGCACCGGGTGCCGTGGGGCCGGCCTGGTCCTGCACCAGGGCCCGGAGCGCGCCCAGGTCCGGCTTGCCGGTCCCGGACAGCGGGATGTCCGGCAGTACCAGGATCGTCGCCGGTTCGCACAGCGGCCCGCCCCGTTCCCGCACCCACCGGCGCAGCTCCGCCACCGTCACCCCGCTGCCGGGGGCCACCGTCACGGCGGCGTGCGCGTGCTGGAGCCGGTCCCGGTCGGTGGTGGTGAACATGACCGCCTCGCGCACCGCCGGGTGCGTCAGCAGCGGCCCCTCGACCTCCCGGGGGAAGACGTTGTGCGCGTCGACGATCGCCACCGGATCGTGCCGCCCGGCCACCGTCAGATACCCCGCGCCGTCCAGCGCGCCCAGATCGCCGGTGTCCAGCCAGCCGTCCCGGAGTACCCTCGCGGTCGACCCGGGGTCGCGCCAGTAGCCCTGCATCGCGGTCGGCGTGCGCACCCAGATCCGCCCGACGCCGCCGGTCGGCAGCGGACGGCCGTGCTCGTCCAGGATCCGCACTTCGGTGTCGGGGAGCGGCCGCCCGGCCGTGGTCAGCAGCCGGGGGTCGAGGTGCTCGTCCGGGGTGAGCCGGGTCACCGGGCCGCACTCGGTGAGGCTGTAGGTCTGGTGCAGCACCCGGCCCAGCCGGCGGGTGGCTTCGGCCAGCCGCTCCGGTGCCGCCGGGCAACCGGTGTAGGTGACGCGGCGCAGGCTGCCGGTGTCGGTCCGGGCCAGCGCGGGGTGGTCGAGCACCCGGTACAGCAGGTGCGGCGGAAGGTAGACCCGGGTCACCCGGTACCGTTCGATCGCCGCCAGGACCTCCTCCGCCGCGAAGCCGTCCTGCAGCACCACCGTGCCGCCCGCCGCCAGGGCCAGGTCGGCCGTCGCCCCGCCGCCGTGGCAGAGCGCCGTGCAGAGCAGGAACACCGACCCGGCGACCAGCTCCGGGCGCGGCGGCCGGGCGAAGCGGCGCAGCACCCCCTTCGGCCGCCCGGTCGAGCCGCCGGTGAACCGGATCGCCATCACGTCCTGCGGCCGGAACCGGGGCGCCACCGGTGCGGGCGACAGCGGTTCCGCCAGTGCCGTCAGGTCCGTGCCGAGCGGGCCGGGGCCGAGGGTCAGCAGCCGGGCCGCGGGCAGCGCGGCCGCGATCCCGGCGGCCGCCGCGCCGCACCCCTCCGGGTCGAACACGAAGGCGTCGGTCCCCGCCGACCCGGCCAGCGCGATCAGCTCCGCGACCGGCCGGTCGGCGGGGAGCATCGCCACCCGGCAGCCGATCAGATTGGCGGCGAGCCGCACCAGGAGCGCCTCCGGCCGGTTCCCGGCCAGCAGGGTGACACCGTCGCCGCGCCCCAGCCCGGTGGAGCGCAGGGCCCGGGCGAGCCGGTGCACCCCGGCGAGGCACTCGGCGGCCGTCAGGGACCGCGCCCCGTGCCGCAGCGCGACCCGCCCCGGATCACGTGCCAGCCCCGCCAGCACCTGCCCGGTGTGTGTCGCGTCCGCCGCCCCGGCATCCGCCCCACCCGTCCCGGCCCGCAGCGTCTCCGTCACGTAGCGCCCTCCACCCGTCCCGGCACCCAGGAATCTGACGGTGCATCATGAACGGCGACCACCATAGGACCTGGGGTCGCGGGCGCCGCCACCGGGCTGGGCCGTTCGGGCGGCTCAGCGGGGTCGGGCGGGTCGCCGGCCTCGCCGGGGTGTCGCCGGGGTTGCCGGGGTCGGGCGGGTCGATCGGGGTGTCCGCAGCGGTCAGGCGTCCGCGGCGGTGGACCGGGCGCGCAGCTCGGCCAGGGAGAGGACCTGGTACCGGTCGTCCCGTTCGGTCATCACGAACAACTGGAAGGCCTCCGGTTCGGTCCAGGTGAGCTCGCCGACGATGCGGAGGAAGTCGTCCAGCGGCAGGTGGTTGAACGCCGCGCCGTAGCAGGCCGGCGGATTCTTGGTGCCGCCCCAGGCGTCGGCGCGCGCGCCGAGGTCGCGCAGCGCCCAGCGCCCCGGCAGGTCGGGGCCGAGCAGATCGAGTCGGGCGTTCAGTTCGGCGACGGCGTCGGTGTCGTCGGCCCAGCAACCGGGGCTGAGCATCACGACGGTGATATCGGACATCCGGCCATGTTCCTCCGGAGCGCACCGGACCGGCAACGGGGACCAGGGGCCGGGAACCGTGGCGGGAGCCGGCGGCGTGGATTGTTATCGTTCCAGGTCGGGCACGGACGGGACGGGTGAGCAGCATGGACGGGTCGGCCATCGTGGGCGGAGCGAGGGCGGTCGTGCCGGGCGCGGGCCGGACGGCGGAGGCGGGGATGGAACCGCGGGGACCGGTGGACCTGCGAGGCGTGGCCGGCGAGCCGTTCGCCGTGCACTACCCGGCCGACGCGGTCGTGGTCGTCTCCGGGCTGCCCGGCAGCGGCAAGAGCACCCTGCTGCGGCGCTGGTCCGCCCGCGCGCCGCAGGCCGTGACCGTCGACCCGCGCGCCGTGCACGAGGCCTGCGCCGCCGTCATGCCGGACCGCCTGCCGTACGCGGTCTACCGCCCCTGGGCCCGGCTGGAGCACTTCCGGCTGCTGCGCCGCTCGCTGCGCCGGGGCGGGCCGCTGCTGGTGCACGACTGCGGCAGCCGGGCGTGGATGCGTCGCTGGCTGGCCCGGGAGGCCGCCCGGCAGGGACGGGAGCTGCACCTCGTCCTGCTCGACGTCGGGGCGGCGACCGCCCTGGCGGGTCAGCGGGCCCGCGGCCGCTGGGCCTCGAACCGGGTCTTCGCCCGCCACCGCCGGGGCCTGGACCAACTGCTCGCGGCGCTCACCGCGCACACCCGGGGCGCCGGGGGGACGCCGGTGCCGGAGGCGGCGTCGGTGCTGCTGCTGGACGGCCGGTCCCGGTCGCGGGCGGCCGAGGCGCGGTTCGGCCGTGACGCGGTGGCCGCGGACTGACCGGGGGCTGACCGGAGGCCGATCGGAGGCTGACCGGGGGCTGACCGGGGCTGGTCGGGGCTGGTCGGAGGTCGCCGGGACGGGCCCTGGGGGCGGCCTTCCGGGCCGGCCGGGAGCCGCCGATGGACCGTGGCCGGACGATCCCCTTCCGGTGGGCGGTTGACGTGGGTGCGGGTCGGCCGGAGAGACTGTGCGGGTAGACCGTCCTGCCGATCAGTCAGTCGCGAGGGAGCGCACCTTATGCCCGGCCCCACCGCCGTCACCGACAGCCTCTGGTTCCGCCGTTTTCATCCGTTCGACACGGCGCCCGTCCGGGTCGTGATGTTCCCGCACGCGGGCGGCTCGGCGGGCTTCTTCCGGGACTGGTCGGCCGAGCTGTCGCCGTACGCCGACGTGCTCGCCGCCCAGTACCCCGGTCGGCTCGACCGGATCGACGAGCGGGCGCTCGACTCGCTGCCCGAGCTGGCCGACCGGGTCTACGCCGCGCTGCGGCCGTGGGCGGACCGTCCGCTGGTCCTGTTCGGGCACAGCATGGGGGCGGCCATCGCCTTCGAGGTGACCCGCCGGTTCGAGCGCGACCAGGTGGCCGGTCCGGTGCGGCTGTGCGTCTCGGGCAGCCGGGCGCCGTCCGAGCCGCGCGACTCCGGGGTGCACCTGCTGCCCGACGAGGGTCTGCTGGCAGAGCTGGCCAGGCTCGGCGGCACCGACGAACGCCTGCTGGCCGATCCCGAGTTGCGGGAGATGATCCTGCCCTCGCTGCGCGGCGACTACACGGCCGTCGAGACCTATGTGGCCGCGCCGGAGGATCTGGTCCGGGTGCCGGTGACCTCCCTGACCGGCGACAACGACCCGCAGGTGACCCTCGACCAGGCGGGCAACTGGGCCGCGCACACCACCGGCGGGTTCGATCTGAAGGTCTTCCCCGGTGGGCACTTCTACCTGACCCCCGAGCGGACCGCCGTGCTGGACGTCGTGAAGTCCCACCTGCGCGCCGTCTGAGGCGCCGGTCGTCCTGACCGTCCCCGTCCCCGTCCCCGGCCTGGCCCGGCCCGGTTCGGGGACGGTCAGGACCGGGCGAGGGCCTGTTCGAGCAGTTCCTGGAGCGCCAGCCGCTGCTCCGGGCCCAGCCCGGCCAGCGGTGAGTCGGCGGCGAGCAGGGCCAGCAGCCGTTCCCGCAGCCCGCTGCCCGCGGGGGTGAGGACGAGGTGCCGCGCGCGCCGGTCGGTGGGATGGGGGCGCCGTTCGACCAGCCCCTGCCGTTCCAGCCGGTCGACGACGAAGGTGGCGTTGGAGGGCTCGCAGCCCATCCGCCCGGCGAGTTCACGCATCGTCAGCGGGCCGTTCAGCTCGCGCAGTGCGGTGGCCTGGGCCGCCGTGAGCCCGAGCCCGGCGGCGTGCTCCCGCAGATGGTCGCCGATCCGCTGGGCGAGTCCGTTCACCAGGCCGCAGAGGGCCCGTTCGGCCCGGACCCGTTCGTCCGACGCATCGGGGGGCGGTGTCATGCGGTCATGCTACCCAGGGCAAAGCATCAAGTCAGAACAGTGAAAGCTTGAAGCATCTCGGCCGACGAGCTCCGGCCGATCGCTGCGACGGCGTCAGTCCCGTCCGGGGTGACGAGGCAGTACCCGGGGCGGGTGGTCCCAGCTGCCCCGGTGGGGCGGTTCCCAGACCGAGCAGTCGTGGGCGAAGAGGACCCGTCGCGGGTCGAAGTCGCCGAGTCGGTCCAGCCAGGGCCGGTAGTCGGGGAGCGGCTGTTCCACGCCTTGGCGGGCCGCATGGCGGGCCAGGTGGTCCGATGCGAACCCGGACGCGAAGTCGTACGCCTGGCCGGCCAGGACCACGCTGCCGTCGTCCCGTTGGACCACGAGCGACTGGTGCCCGTCGGTGTGCCCGGGGGTGGGGAGGATCCGGATCCCCGGCAGGATCTCGGCCTCGCCGTCGACCTCCTCGTAGGTCGCACCGGGGAAGTCGACGAGTTCGTCGATGGTGTAGCCGCCGCGGCGGGCAGTGGCCAACTCCACGGCCTGGACCAGGATCGGTGTGCCGCTCAGCAGCGGGTTCCCGCCGCAGTGGTCGAAGTGGAGGTGGCAGTTCACGACCAGGGAGACGTCCGCGAGGGTGACTCCCGCGGCGGCGAGGGCGCCCTCCAGCGGCCTGCGCCGGGGTCGGTAGTGGGCCTCGGTCCCGGGGTCGGCGGCACCGACACCGGTGTCGAAGAGGACGAGTCCCTGGTCGTGCCGCACCAGATAGGCGAGCACGGGTTCGACGCGCGGCCGGGGGCCACCGGTCTCCGAGGCGGGGCGGACGAAATAGCCCAGGTCGAGTCGGCGTACCGCTGTGTGATGGCCCATCCGGCCATCCTGGCGGGCGGCCGGGTCCGTTCCGGGGCTGTCCGCCGACAGCGGATTCGGCCGGATCCACGGTGCGGCCGATCCGGCTCTCCTCGGGCAGCCGGGGCGTGCCGGTGGCACGGGTGTCGCAGAGGTGGGGATGACCGGAATGACAGGGGCAATCGGGGAGACATCAAATGTTGACACGTTTGTGACAACAGGTCACGCGTAAAGCCTTCCCCAAATGCTTGCTGTTCTGGCATGTTGCGTTCAACCCCCGTGTGATCCCCTCACGCACGGGCCCCGATCGGAGGACGCACGTGTCACCCCTGATATCCCGGCGGGTCGGCCGCCCCACCGCCGCGCTCGCCCTGCTGGCCGCCGCGGCCCTGGCCACCCCCGCGACCCTGGCCGTCGCGGCGCCCGCCGCGCCCGCCTCCGCCCCCGTCGTCCAGGCCCCGGCCGCCGCGGCCGCGCCGCAGACCCAGGCCGCGCCGGAGTCCCAGGCCGCGTCGCAGGCACCGGCCGCGGCCACCGCCTGGGCCGCCGGGACCCGCGCCTACCTGGTGATCAGCGCCCCCTCCGACGTCGCCGCCGCCAAGTCCGCGGTGACCGCCAACGGCGGCACCGTCTTCGCGAGCTACGACGCGATCGGCGTCGTCGTCGCCCACTCCACCAGCACCGGCTTCGCCGCCGCGGTGCGCGGGGTGGCGGGCGTCCAGCAGGTCGGCGCGACCCGCACCTCGGACGTTCCGGCCGACGCCTACAACCCGGCCCTGCCCGCGAACCCCGCCCAGTCGGCGACCACGCTGACCGAGTCCAACCGCTGGGACATGACCCAGATCAAGGCCGACCAGGCCTGGGCCGTCTCCACGGGCTCGTCCACGGTGAAGGTCGGCGTGCTGGACACCGGCGTCGACGACCAGCACCAGGACCTGGCGCCCAACTTCGACTCCGCCGACTCCGCCTCCTGCGCCTACGGCAAGGCCGACACCCGCACCGGTGCCTGGCGCGACGTCGACACCCACGGCACCCACGTCGCCGGCACCATCGCCGCCGCCAAGAACGGCAAGGGCGTCATCGGCGTGGCCCCCGGCGTCAAGATCGCCTCGGTCCGGATCGCCGAGCCGACCAGCACCCTGTTCTTCGCCGAGAACACCGTCTGCGGCTTCGTGTGGGCCGGCGACCACGGCTTCAAGGTGACCAACAACAGCTACTACACCGACCCGTGGCAGTTCAACTGCCCGGACAACCTGGACCAGGCGGCCATCATCGAGGGCGTCCGCCGGGCCCAGGCCTACGCCGAGGGCAAGGGCTCGCTCCAGGTCGCCGCGGCCGGCAACTCCAACTACGACCTGGCCAACAAGACCACCGACAGCGACAGCCCCAACGACTCCACCAAGGTCACCCGGACCATCACCAACGCCTGCATCGACATCCCGACCGAGCTGCCCGGCGTGGTGACCGTCTCGGCCATGGCCAGCGGCACCGGCAAGGCCTCGTACTCGAACTTCGGCCGGGGCGTCATCGACGTCGCCGCGCCCGGCGGTGACGGCGCCACCGGCGTGTACTCCACCCTGCCCGGCGGCAAGTACGGCACCAAGAGCGGCACCTCGATGGCCTCCCCGCACGTGACCGGTGTCGCGGCGCTGATCGCGAGCGCCAACCCGACGTTCACCCCGGCCGACATCCGCGCCCGACTGGCCACCCAGGCCAACGACGTGGCCTGCCCGTCCGACAGCCGTTGCACCGGCACCACCGCCAACAACGCCTTCTTCGGCGAGGGCCAGGTCGACGCGCTCAAGGCGGTCGGCGGCGGCACCCCGCCCACCGGCAAGTACTTCGAGACCCTGACCGACGTGGCGATCACCGACAACGCGACGGTGGACAGCCCGCTGGCCGTGACCGGGGTCGGCGGCAACGCCCCCACCGCGCTCAAGGTCGGCGTGGACATCAAGCACACCTACCGCGGTGACCTCGTCCTCTCCCTGGTCGCGCCGAACGGCACGGTCTACCTGCTGGAGGACTTCACCGACAGCGACAGTGCCGACAACGTCGCCAAGACCTACACCGTCAACGCCTCCGCGAGCCCGGCCGACGGGACGTGGAAGCTGCGGGTCAAGGACGGCGCCTCGGGCGACGTCGGTACCGTCGACGCCTGGAACCTGACCTTCTGACGGCCGCCCCGTCCGGTGGGCAGTGCGGACGGGGACCGGGACGGGCCACGGCGGCGGGGGCAATCCCCGCCGCCGTGGCCTTTCCCGTTCCTGCTCGGTCCTTCTTGTTCCTCTTGTTCCTCTTGTTCTTCCTCTTGTTCCTTGCTTGTTCCTGCTCCTCCTGCGCCGGACGGTCGTGCCCTCAGCGGGAGGAGGGTCCCGGCAGCAGGGGACCGGGGAGCAGCGGGCCGGTGACGTTCTTGACTTCGTCGTCGTCCCCGGTCACGGTCGTCGTGACCGAGCTGGTCACCCCGGAGGCCAGGCCGAGCACCAGGAAGAGCACCAGCAAGCCCCGGCCCGCCCCGCTCATGACCAGCGGCCGGGTCGCCGACACCGTCCCCTCGGGCTCCGAGCCGGGCTCGTCGCCGAAGAGCCGCTTCGGGTAGGCCGAGGTGAGCATCACCAGGTAGGCCGTGTACCGCATCCGGTAGCGCAGCACCGCCGCGCTCGCCTCGAACAGGGGCTGCGGCATCCGCCCGAGGACGAGTACCACCAGCCAGCTGATCCAGCCGACCACCCACCAGCCCGCGTAGAGCAGCCCCTGCACCACGGCGGCCGGGATGACCAGCACGATCCGGAACAGCACCGCGAGCCGGTTCAGCTCCCCGGGCCTGAGGCCGACCTGCACGGGGTACTCGGGGACGCGGAAGGCGAACGGCGGATAGCTGCCCGTCGTCATCAGCAGGTACGCGTTCACCCGGGTCTCGTACGGCACGTACGCGCAGAGGTAGTCGGCGGCGAAGACCGGGAGCCGGCCGAGGACGAGCGCGCCGAACCAGCCGATGACCGTGACCACGAACGCCACCACCGACAGCACCCAGAGCACGATGAACTGCGGGATCAGCAGCAGGAGCCGGAACAGCACGGTCAGTCGGTTCTGCGGTCCGGGGGCGGGCAGGTCGAGCGTGGGCAGCCATTCGGTCGGGTACGGGGCGGCGGCGGGGGGAGCCTGCCACATCGGGGCCTCCAGGGCTCGACACCGGGGCGCGCGGCGGACCCGCGCGTGCTCCGAAGATCGCAGCCGTCCGGCCGGCCCGCGCGCTGCGTTGCGCCACCCGGGCGACGGCGCCCGACCGATCGGTGCCGGTCATTCAGGCAGTCGATCTGATAAGTAATCGATCGCTATGTGACAGCGAAACCATGGCGAAGCAGTCGTGATCGATCGATTGTGGTCGAAGGTTCTCCGGGGGTCGGCAACGGGGCAGCATCGGTTCCGGGACGATCGGGAGTTCGCCCGATCGGCCGTCGGATGCGGAGCGTCCTCTCGGCTGTCATGTCCGGGACGTGATGTTGGCGCGACTCGACGCGATGTGAAGCGACCTGCTCACCATGGGGGTGCCGGCTTGCCAGGGTTCGACGATTACCATCACCGCCTCTCGGGACCGGTGGCCGAGGGGCTCGACCCCGGGGCCGAGGCCGACGAGCCGGACCGGGCGGCGTACGGGTTCCCCGCGTCGGGCGACCTCCTGGAGCTGACCGACTTCGCCGACTTCCTCCGCTTCTCCGCCGAGCTCACCGGCTTCGACGAGAGCGAACTGCGCGACACCGGCATGGCCCACGAGCACCACCGCACCCTGCTCGCCCACCGGGTCCGCGACGAGCACGCCCTGGTCCACCTCTGGTACGTCGGCGCCTGGCCGGACGAGCCGCCCGCCTCGCCCCGGGCCCACGACCGGGGCCTGATGTGGCGCACCTTCCACGGCGCCGCCCCCGGCAGCACCGCCCCCGGACACGGCAGCTGGGCCGAGGCCCCGCAGGACGGGGCCGGCCGATGACCCGGGACGTCGCGCCGCGCCAGGGCGCCCACCGGTCGGACGTCCACCGACAGGACGGGCACCGCCAGGACGCCCAGCGGCACTGGGACGTGATCGTGGTCGGCGCGGGCTTCGCCGGCTCGCTGGTGGCCCACCGCCTGGGCGGCCACGGCCACCGCGTGCTCGTCCTCGAAGCGGGCCACGACGTCCCCGACGCCGTCACCACCGCCACCGCGTACCTGGCGGCCGGCGGCGGCACCCCCACCTCGCCCTACCCCCGCAACGCCGACGCCCCGTCCCCGGACGTCGACGACCTGACCGGCCTGCCCGACGGCGGGTTCGCCGCCACCGGATACCTCCTCCAGCACGGCCCGCTGCCCTATGCGAGCGGCTACCTGCGGGCCAACGGCGGCACCGGCCTGCTCTGGACCGGACTCACCCCGCGCATGCACCCCGAGGACTTCCGCACCGCCGACCTCGGCCACGGCCGCAACTGGCCCATCGGCTACCAGGACCTCGAACCGTACTACCGGCAGGCCGAACACGAACTCGGCGTCGCCGCCGACGCCGACCAACAGCGCCGCGCCGTCGGACTGCCCATCCCCGCCGACTACGCCTTCCCGATGCGCGCCATCCCCGCCACCCACCTGGACCGGACCCTCGCCCGGGCCCTCGACGGCCGGACCGTCCGCGACCCGGCCGCCGAGGAGGACGCCCGACTCGCCGTCAGCACCACCCCGCACGCCCGCAACGGCCGGCCCACCGGGCCGGAGCACCCGACCGGGCCGCTGTGCCAGGGCGCGGCCTCCTGCGTCCCGGCCTGCCCCAGCGGCGCCAAGTACACCCCGCTGCGCACCCAGGCCCGCTGGGCGCCCGGCGTCCGGCTGCGCACCGGCGCCGTGGCGAGCCGGGTCCTGGTCGACGGCACCGGCCGCGCCACCGGCGTCGAGTACCACGCGGACGGCGCCACCCACCGCGTCCACGCCGACCTGGTCGTGCTCGCCGCCCACGCGATCGAGAACGCCCGGCTGCTGCTCCTCTCCGGCCTCGCCAACCGCAGCGACCAGGTCGGCCGCAATCTGATGGACCATCCGGCTCTGCTCACCTGGGGCCTGCTGCCGGAGCCGACCGGGCCCTACCGGGGGCCGGGCTCCACCAGCGGACTGGAAGCCTTCCGCTTCGGCCGGGCCCGGGCCCGGCGGGCGCCGTTCCGGATCGAGATCGGCAACTGGGGCTGGTCCTGGGCCGGTCGCCCGCCCCAGGTCGAGACCGGGGCCCTGCTGCGCACCGGAGTGCGCGGCAAGGACCTGCGCGAGCGCCTCGGGGACCGGCTCGGCCGTCAGTTCTCGCTCCAGTTCGAACTGGAGCAGCCGGCCGACCCCGCGAACCGGGTCACCCTCGACCACAGCCGGCCGGACCGCCTCGGCCTGCCGCGACCGGCCCTCCACTACGACCTCTCCGGATACGTCCGGCAGGGCATGGCCTCCGCCCGGGCCGTCTCCGACCAACTGTTCGCCCTGCTCGGCGCCGAGGACCACACCCGCTACGAGGCCGGCCCCGACTGGCCCGGGCGGCTCGAACACGAGGGCCGGCCGTACGGCTACCGGGGCGCCGGCCACGGCGGCGGCACCCACATCATGGGCGACTCGCCGGGCACCTCCGTGGTCGACCAGTGGCAGCGCTGCTGGGACCACCCCAACCTCTACGCCGTCGGCTGCGGCTCCATGCCCTCCCTCGGCACCTCCAACCCCTCGCTCACCATGGCCGCCCTCGCCCTGCGCAGCGCCGACCGCGCCCACCACGACCTGACGGTCCTGCGCGGCCCGGCGACGCTCAGCGCGCCGCGTCCGTCCTCGCCTGCTCGCGTGCCCGCCTCCTCGCCCACCCCGTCCAGGGAGCCCTCATGACCGGTCTGCCACTGCCACCCGTGCCGGAGCCGTACTACCTCCCCTTCCACTACGGCGCCCTGCACAACATCGGCGTGGACTACCTGGTCGACCCAGGCCCGGTCCAGGACCTGCTCGCCGAACGTCACCCGGCCCTGGCCGCCGCCGACTTCGGCGGCCGGGCCTGCGTCTCGCTCAACTACCAGCTGTACTTCGCCCAGTACCCGACCGGCGGCGGGATCACCGAGGAGGTGGAGATCAACGTCATCGCCCACCCCCGGTCCGCCGCCGACCGCCTGCCGGCCGTCGACTACGGCCAGTACGCCCGGGGCCACGACCAGACCAGGCTGCTCGGCATCGCCCGCCTCCATGTGCTCTGCGACAACCCGCTCGCCATTGACGCCGGCACCCGGCTCTACGCCGAGCCCAAGCACCCCGGCTGGTTCACCGCCGTCCTGCCCTCCCTGAACGCGGCGGCCGTGCACGACCGTTGGTCGGTCGCCTGCCACCGGGCCACGCTCGGCCCGGACGGGCTGCGCCGGCACGAGGAGGAGCTGTTCGCCGTCGAGGCGGACCTGGCCGGCCTCGACAGCGAACCGGTCGTCAACACCCCCGTCACCGGCTACGGCACCGACGAGGAGGGCCGACTGCTGGCCGGCCCGCTCACCGTCCACCAGCCCTACCGCTTCCACCCGCTGGACGCCCGCACCGCCGACCGGGTCCGGCTCACCCTCGGCGAGCGCGGCCCGGACAGGCCCGGTTCGGGCGAAGGCGGCCCGGGTGAAGGCGGCTCCAGCGAGCCCGGTTCGGGCGGGCCCGCACGGGAAGCCGTCGCCGACCTCGCCCGCCTCATCGGAGACGCGCCCGCCGCCGGCGCCTGGACCTACCAGTCCGCCCCGGTGGCCGCCCACCACCGCCCCTACTACATCCCCTGACCTCGGGTGGGTGCGGCGGTGGGCGCCTCCCGGTCGTTGGTGGACCGGACCCGGACGCTCCGTCCTCGTCGCTGCTCACGGTGACGGTGGGCCGGACGGCAGCCGCCGGTGGGGTCTCCACCGGCGGCTGCCGTCATGGGCCCTGGTTGCGCCCTGCGAGGTTGCGGCCGGCGCTCGGTCAGCGGCGCGGCGGCGTGGAGGAGATCGGATCCGGGCTCACGGCAGGGTGACGCTCGCGCTTCCGTAGATGGGGCTGGTCACGGAGCTGCCGCCGAGGACCGTTGTGATGGTCGCCCGTGCGCCGGTCTGGTACGAGCCCTGCTTCAGTGGGTACTCCGTGTCGGCGCTCGCACTCAGCGCGTTGTACACGGTGTTGGAGTTGTAGGTGACCTGGGCGCCGTTGTAGTAGAGCGCCACATCGAGCTGGATCTTGTAGACGGGGGCCGAGCAGCTGACGCTCGCCAGGCCCTCCTCCCCTCCGCCGTACGGGCCTCCGTAGTAGCGGAAGGGCGTCGACGGGGTCACGGTGCAGTCGATTGTCAGCGGCGCAGCCCCCTCGCGGGTGCTGGGGACGGTGAAGGTCAGGACGGTTGCGCCGCTGCCCGGCTTGGCCAGGGTGACGGCCGGGTGTGCGGTGGCCGCGTGCGCGGTGGTGCTCGGCAGCACCAGGGCGGCCAGGGCCGCCGCACAGGCGCCGAGGGCGGCGCGTCGGATGAAGGGGCGGGTGTCGTTGCTCATGGCTGCTTCCTTGGACCGGCCGCCCGGGGAGCCCGATGCTCCCGGTGGCGGGGCTGTGAAGAAGTGACATGTACGAGCCGAACACCCGGGCGGCGGCGCCGGGGATGATGCCGCGCCAGGTTGGTGTCAGTCTTCAGTTCTCCTGACTGAACGTCAATATGCCTTTGTCATATTAGTGTTGGCCTCAGATCGTCCCTCGGTGGCCGGGTCGGCGGGAGCCGGTTCCCCGTCCGCGGTCCGGGACCAGTGCCCGGCCAGGAGTGCGCCGGCCACGAGCTGCAACTGGTGGTACATCATCAGCGGCAGCACCAGCAGACCCGCCTGGGGGCCGAAGAGGACGGTGGCCATCGGCAGCCCGGCGGCCAGGCTCTTCTGCGAGCCGCAGAGCACCGCCGCGATTCCGGAGGCGCGATCCAGGCCCAGCACCCGCGCGCCGAGCCGGGCGGCGGCCAGCGCGGCCGCCAACAGGAACAGCAGGACCGCCAGCAGCCCGAGCAACGCGGTTGGTGTGACGGTGGCCCACACGCCCTGCTCGACCGCGCCGCTGAACGCGGTGTAGACGACCAGCAGGATCGATCCCCGGTCGACCGGGGCGAGCGCCCGGCGGTGGCGGCCCAGGAAGTCGCCGATCCAGGGGCGCAGCAGCTGCCCCGCCACGAACGGCGCGAGCAACTGGGCGCAGATCCGCAGCAGTCCGTCGGCCGAGAGGGCCGCACCCGCTCCCAGCAGCCAGGCCGCGAGGAGTGGCGTCAGCAGCAGACCCGCCAGGCTGGAGTAGGTGCCGGCGCAGATCGCGGCCGGGACGTTCCCCCGGGCGACACCGGTCAGTGCCACCGAGGACTGGACGGTGGACGGCACCAGGCAGAGGAACAGCACGCCGGTCCGGAGCGGCCCGGTGTCCGCGACCGGGGACACCGCCGTCACGGCGAGGCCGAGGACGGGGAACAGGGCGAAGGTACAGGCCAGGACCAGGCCGTGCAGCCGCAGGTGCCGCAGCCCGGCGACCGTCTCCCGGGTGGACAGCCGTGCCCCGTACAGGAAGAAGAGCAGCCCCACCGCGAACTCGCAGGCCAGCTCGGCCCAGTGTGCCGCCCGTCCGGAGGCGGGGAGCAGTGCGGCCAGGGCCACCGCCCCCGCCAGTGCGGCCACGTAGGGGTCGAGCACCCGCCACCACGGCCGCCGCCGTTCGCCGTCGCCCGGCGGAGGGCGCGGCGCCTCCGGCGGGGGCGGCGCCCGGTGCTGACCGACCGTGGTCATTCCTCGTCCCCCTCGTCCTCCTCCGCCGCCGGGGGAGCGGCGGTGCTTCCGGTGAGGTCCAGCAGGCCGGGCAGCACCGAGGTCGAGCCGTCGTGGTCACTGCCGGCGGACCCGTGCCCGACAAGGAGATCGGCCGTCCGGTCGATCTCGACGATCGAGTCCGCCCCGGAGTTGTCGATCACGGTGAGGAGACTGCCCGCCCCGACGGCCACCCCCGGGACGGCGCAGCCGAGCAGGGCCCAGGCCGCCAGTGCCAGCCCGACGGCCAGCACCCGGTGGCGGCCCCGGCGCGACACCCCCGCCCGGGCAGGCACGACCGGACCGGGAACCCGGAGCGTCACACGCCCACCTCCTCACGCGTCCGGACGCGGGCGATGTTCCGCTCCAGCAGCTCGGTCGACTCGCGGACACCGATCGGCTGGCGGCCCCCGGCCTCGGCCGGCAGCCGGCCGTCCGCGATCTTGAGGCCGGCGAGTGCCTCGTCCATCGCCCGGTGGGCGGCGAACAGGCACGGGGTGCTGTAGATGGCCACGTCCACCCCGAGCGTGCCCAGCTCGGAGAGCGACAGCCGGGGCGACTTGCCGCCGGCGATCTGGTTGAACAGCAACGGCTTATCGCCCACCACCCGGCGGATCTTCCGGATCCACTCCTCGCTGCGCACGCCGTCGACCAGCACCACGTCCGCCTCGGTGGCGGCGAGGGCCTCGGCCCGGCGCAGGATGTCCGCCTCCTCGGTGGCGTCCGTGCGGGCGACCACGACCAGGTCGGTGCGGGCCGCGAGGACCTGGTCCAGCTTCTCCAGGTACTCGTCGAGCGGGAGGACCTGCTTGCCGTCGGCGTGGCCGCAGCGGCGGGGCCGCTTCTGGTCCTCCAGGATGACGCCCGAGGCGCCGATCCGCTCCAGCCGCCGCACCACGTGGCAGGCCACCTCGGGGTCGACATAACCGTCGTCGATGTCGACCAGCAGGTGGTGCCGGGGGAAGGCGCCGCGCAGCCGCTCGACGAAGGCGACCATGTCCGGCCAGGCGATGAAGCCGATGTCGGGCAGTCCGTAGTAGGAGGCCGCGAAGCCGAAGCCGGAGACGAACATGCCGTCGTAGTGCTCGGCCGCGATGGAGGCGGAGTACATGTCGTAGACGCCGATGAGCGGGGCCGTCCCCGGGGCGGCGATCCGCTCGCGCAGCCGCTGCCCGTAGCCGTCGTGAAGGTTTTCGTGACGCAACGCCATCTCCTCACCTGTCGGGGATCCGTGCGCGACACGCACGGGACTTTGCCGAAAATTGGCCATTCCTATGGCCAACTGAGGCATCATCACTATGCGTCCTTTAATGTTCCGTGGGCAAATCTTTAATGGATGTTCCCTCCTTCGAGTGAGTCCGATCCGATTTATCGGATTGGTCATTCCATCGGATCTCAATTCATCGATCCGGTGCCTGCCCGACGGCCGGGAGGACGCTCGGGAGGACGGTCCGGAGCGGCAGCCGCCCGCCCCGTACGTACCAGTGGCCGCCCGCCTGCAGGTGGTCGACCAGGGCGCGCTGGACGACGGTGTCGCGGGGGAGGGACTCCAGCGGCCGTTCGATGTCGCCGAAGACGAATTTCAGCGGATTGGTGTCCTCGGGCACCGACGGCCGGTCCGGCCGCTCCAGCGGGGAGAACCGCCGCTGGAACCGGATGATGTTCGACTCGGCCGGCAGATGGTCGGCGAGCTGCGGATCGAGCAGCCAGGAGAAGATGTGGCAGCTCCGGTACGGCTCCGCGGGGAAGTGCCGGGGGAAGAACACCCGGGCCCGGTCCAGCGCGCGGTCGCAGGCCGCGGGGGAGAGCGGCCCGCAGTGGTCGGGGATGTGCAGTTGCAGGCTCCACCCGTCGGCGCCCGGGGCCCGGGCCGCCGGGACGTCCGCGCCGGTGGCCCGGGTGCGCTGGAACTGGAGCCGGCCGAGCTGGAACAGCTCGCCCCGGAAGTGCAGCGTCAGCCAGCGCGCGTTGCCCAGTCCGGAACGGCCGCGCCACCGGCTGACCGCGAGCTGTCGGCCGAGGTCGGCCAGCGTCGACCCGGTCACCTCCGCCGGGATGCCGAGCGCCCGGTGGTGCGCCCGGGCGAGCGGGGCCAGCGCGACGAACAGCAGGGTGGCGAGGCCCTCGCCGCCGGCCGTTCCGGCGGCCCAGTCGCGGTCCAGCCCGGCCGGTTGCCCGAGCGTTCCCACGGCCGCGGCCTGCGTGCGCAGCATCTCCTCGAAGAACGTCCGCAGTCCCCGGTCGCGGTCCAGCCGGGTCCGGGCCGCCAGCAGGCCGTTCACCTCCTCGAACGGCACCGCGAGCGCCAGCAGTGCCTCGACCAGGTCCTCGTCCGCCGGGAGTCGCGGGAGCCGCGGGAGTTCGGGGAGCCGCGGGATCCCGGGGAGTCGAGCGGGCCCGGCGGACTCGGCGGACTCGGGGACGTGCGGCGGGTGCGGCGGGTGCGGCAGATCGGGCGTTCTCGACGGCACTTCGGAGCCCTCCACGGGTGCGGCGTCCGGCCCGCCCGGCCGGCGGACCCGACCGGGCGACCCTACCGGCGGTCCGACCGCACGGTCCGGCCATGCGGTCCGGCCGCGCCCGCCGCGTCCGCTACGCCCCCGGCCTCCGCCACGTCCGCAGCGCGCCCAGCGCCCGCCGGACCGACCGGGTGGCGACCGGAGGCAGCAGGTCGAGCAGCAGCCGGCGCGCACCCGAGCGCCCCGCCGCCGGACGGACCGCGTTGTTGAGCCGCAGCACCGACGCGCCGGCGATGGTGTCCTCGTCCACCGTGAACCCCTCCGCCCGCCAGTCGCGCGCCAGCAGTACCCGCCGGACCGGCTCCGGATCGCCCCACGTCCCGTAGAACTTCATCGGCGTCAGCAGCACCGGTCGCAGCCCGCCGGTGAACACCGCCTGCCAGACCGCCGCCGACACACCGGGCGTGTGCTCCGAGCGGTAGTCGTCCAGCACCACCAGGCCGTTCCCGGACAGCGCCCGCCGCGCCACCTCGATGTCCCCGGCCACGTGCTCGTAGAGGTGGGAGGCGTCGATGTGGACGAAGCGGCAGCTGCCGTCCGGGACCCGGCCGTCGGCCAGCACCGAGGTCGGCGCCTGCACGATGGTCGGCAGCTCCGGATGGAACGCGAGGTAGTTCGCCTCGAAGCCGCTCCTGGTGAGCGAGGCCCGGTAGGACATCGTCATCTCGGCGGCGTTGTCGGCGTCGCCCGCCTCCGAGTCGAACAGGTCGCAGACCGTCAGGCGCTCGCCCGGCCGCAGATGGTCGCCGAGCAGGACGGCGCTGCGCCCCAGGTAGCTGCCGAGTTCGAGGATGTCGCCGGTGGTGCCGGCCGCGCTCTGGGCGGTGAGGAGGTGCCCGAAGGCCTCCTGGTCCAGCCGGAAGAACCAGCCGGGGATGTCCTCCCGGCGCGCGGCGGGCCGGGGTGCGCCCGGTCCGGGGCCGGTCGCGGACCGGGCGGCACCGGCGGTGTGCGCGGTGTCCGCGGCGTCGGCGATGTCGGCACTGGGCACGGCGGTCTCCCTCGGGTGCGGACGGCGCGGGTCGGGGACCGGCCCGTGACCTGGCCACTCGCGGCGGCGCCGGGGTGCCGGACGGACCGGCCGCGGGGGTGGCGGTCATCATAGCCACGTGTCGCGCCGGCGGGAGCCCCTCGGGGAGCACCGTGTCCGGCGGTCCGCTCAGGCGTTCGGAAGGCCGCGTTCCAGTTCGGCGATCGTCTCGGTCAGCCAGGCCCGCTCCGCCGCGCCGGAGGCCCGGGCGACCAGCAGGATGCCGCGCCGGAACGGATTGGGTTCCCGCTCGGCGGTCACCGGGAGCCCGTCGGCGTCGTAGAAGAAGCTGCTCGGCGCCTCCAGGAAGGCGAGCCGCCGTCCGAGGACGACGGCCTGCCGGGCCGGATCGGCCAGTCGGTCCAGGAAGGTGGCGACGGTGAAGAAGCGGATCTGGTCGGAGATCTCGACCTCGGTCGGCTCGGCCAGCCGCCGTTCCAGCTCGGCGCGCCCCTCGGCGGTCAGCTCCAGGACCTGCCGGGGGGCGGCGCCGGTGCCCGGCTCGGTGCGCCGCAGCAGCAGTCCGGCCTTCTCCAGCCGGGTGATCGCGGGGTAGAGCGCGCCGTCGCTGACCGGCCGGACATGGCCGGTCAGGCCGGTGATCAGGGCCTTCAGCTGGTAGCCGTGCAGCGGCTCGTCGTGCAGGAAACCGAGGATCGCGAGCGTCAGCACGGTCGGGGGCCCTCCGTCGTCGTGGCGTTTCGCCGTCATCGGCGCTTCGGTCCGGACCGGCGGTCGGCAGCCTGCGGTCGCGCGTTCCGTGACGGCGCCACGATATCTCTTGTCGAGGTGCCTCGATTCGATGTATCTCTATTCGAGGCCATCGAGAGCATCGAGGCCATCGAGGCAATCGAGGCAATCGAGGCCGAGGGTCGACGGGGACAGCGGAGGAAGCATGCGGGGGCACCTGCCACGGCTCGTGGCACTGGCGGGACCGGTCTACGGCGAACTGCTCTCGGGGGTGGTCGCCTCGGTCGTCGGCGCCTACTGGGTGGCCGGGCTGGGCGCCCCGGCGGTGGCCGCCGTCACTCTGGCCGGCACCGTGGAGAACCTGCTGCTCGGCCTGGTCCTGGTGGTCGCCTCCGGCACCACCGTGCGGCTCGCGCACGCCCACGGCGCCGGGGACCGGGCCGGGGCCGGGCGCGTCGCCCGGGCCGCGTGGCGGCTCTGTGCGCTCGGCAGCCTCCTCATCGCCGTCCCCGGCTTCCTGGCCCGGGACCGGATCGCCGCCGCCTTCCTGGACGGCGAGGCCGCCGCGCTCGCCGCCGACTGGTTCGCCGTGGCCTTCCCGGCCTTCGCGCTGTTCTTCGCCCAGCGGATCGCCGACGAGCTGTTCAAGGGCGTCGGCGACACCCGGACGCCGCTTCGGACGGCCCTGCTCGGCAATGCCCTGCTGCTCGTCCTGGACCCGCTGCTGATCCTCGGGCCCGGCCCGTTCCCGGCGCTCGGCGTGACCGGCGCGGCGCTGGCGCTGACCACCTCCCGAGCGCTCGCCCTCGCCGTTACCGCCCTGCTCCGCCGCCGCCACCGGCTGCCGGCCCCGGCGGGCGGGCTGCTCGCGGAGGGGCGCGCGATCACCGCGACCGGCGCGCCGTTCGGCCTGGACTTCACCGCGCGGATGGGCGTCGGGGCCGTCCAGCTCGGCCTGGTCGCGGCCTTCGGCGTGCCGGCCGTGGCCGGGTACGGGGTGGGGTACCGCGTCCTGCTGATCGTCACCATGGCCTTCTACGCCGTCCGGCAGGCGGCCGCCATCGAGGCCGCCCGGCTGACCGGCGCGGCCCGGCGGGCCGGTGCCGCCCCCGCCGCCGTCGTGCGCTCCCTCGCCCGCGACACCGCCAGGCTGGCCGGGGCCCTCGGCGCGGGCGCGGCCCTGCTCTGCGCGGCGGCCGCGCGACCGGTGGCCGCGCTGTTCACCGACGACCCGGCGGTGTCCGGCGAGGCCGTCGGCTTCCTCCGGATGGCCGGCCTCTACCTGTTGCCCTACGCGCTGGTGGTCGCCCTCGGCGGAGTGCACCAGGCAGCCGGCGCGGGACGGCGACCGGTGCTCGCGGTGCTGTTCGGCCTCACCGCCCAGCTCGCGTCGGGCACGGCCCTGTCGGGTCCGCTCGGCGTCCGCGGCCTCTGGGCCGGGATGACGATCGGCGCGCTGGTCCAACTCGCCCTGCTCCTGCTCCCGGTGTCCCGCCGCCGGGCCGGGGCCACCGGGGAGGCCACCGGCCGCCCCGAGCCTGTCGGGGCACGCCCCGATCCGACGTCCCGATCCGACGTCCTGACCTACCGTCCCGATCCGAGGTCCTGACCCGACGCCCTGACCCCACGGCCGACCGTGGCGGAGCAGCAGCGACGCCGGTAACCTCCAGGCGGTGACTCTGACGGAGACGCAGGGCCTCGTATCGATGACCGACGGGGCGCAGGTGCATTGGCAGGCACTGGGGGACACGACTCGGCGGCCGGCCGTGGTCCTGCTGCACGGTGGTCCCGGGTTGCCGGACTATCTGGGCGGAATCGCGCCCATGGTCGCGGACCTCGCGGCCGTGTACCGGTACGACCAGCGCGGCACGGGGCTGTCCGCGTGGCGGGGCCGCCATTCCCTCGCCCGGCATGTCGAGGATCTCGCCGAACTCCTCGACGGGTGGGAGCTGTCCGAGGCTGTGCTGATCGGGCACTCCTACGGTGCCGGACTGGCGAGTCGGTTCTGTCTGCGGCACTCCGACCGGGTGCGCGCCGTGCTGCTGATGTGCGGGCCGTTCGTCGGTGACTGGCGGACCGAGGAGCGAGCGGAGCGCGGCCGCCGGATGTCCGCAGCCCAGCAGCAGCGGCTCCGCGAGTTGGAGGAGTTGTCGCAGCGCACGGAGGAGCAGGAGGTCGAGCTGCTCACCCTGGCATGGTTCACCGACCACTCCGATTCCGAACGCGGGTGGCGCTGGGCGGCCGAGGGGGCCCGGCGGCGTCGACCGGTCAACTGGTCGATGAACGCCGAACTCGGCACCGAAGGACGCGTCGATCCGCTCGACGGGCACCTTGCCGAACTGCGCGCACGCCTGCCCGTGCGGGCGGAGATCCTCGGTGGGGTCGACGATCCCCGCCCCGTGTCGGCACTCGAGTCGCTCGCGCTCCGGCTGGCTCTTCCGCTGACCCGGATCGAGGGCGCGGGGCACGAGCCCTGGCTGGAGCAGCCCGACGTGGTGCGTGCGCACCTGCGGCGATTCGTGCAGGACGCCATGGGCGGATAGGGCTTCAGCGCTCCGCGTCCCGGATTGCGGGTGCGGGTGCGGGTGCGGGTGCGGTGGGTCGGTGGGCGGCCGGGAGGCGGGTGGCGAGGAATGTGCCGGTGGCGGCCACGGCTGCCAGGGCGGTCAGGGCCGGGACGAGGGTTTCGGCCGGTGGGTGGCCGGCGGCGAGGGTGGTCGCGGCGGCCACGCCGAGGGCGGGGCCGATGTTCATCGCGGTCTGCTGGAGCCCGCCCGCGACCCCGGCGGTCCCGAGCGGCGCGGCGCGGACGACCGCCGTCGTCGCGGTGGCCATCACCGCCCCGAAGCCGGTGCCCAGCAGCAGGAACGCCGCGCTCGTCATGAGCACCGGGGTGTCGGGGCGGAAGCCCGAGGCCAGGAGGATGCCCAGGGTGAGCGAGGACATCCCCGCCACCACCGTCCGCCGCGGACCGTGACGTCGGCTCAGGACCGCCGAGACGGGCGCGGCCACCACCATCGCGAGCGCGAGCGGCAGCGCCCGGAGCGCAGAGGCGAGCGGGTCGAGGGCGAGCACGTCCTGGAGGAAGTAGGTGACGAGGAAGAGCGTGCCGAACAGGGCCGCCGAGGCGGTGAGCAGGACGCCCAGCGCGGGGGCCACGGTCGGGGTGCGGAGGACGGCCGGTGGCAGCAACGGGTGCCGGGTCCGGCGTTCGTGGCGGAGGAAGGCGGTGCCGAGTGCCGTCGCGGCCGCCAGTCCGAGCCAGACGGTCGGGGACAGGCCGTGCTCGGGCACCTCGGCCAGAGTGAACACCAGCGCGGCCAGCGCGCCGCCCAGCAGCCCGGCGCCCGGCAGGTCCAGCCCGGCACCCGGCGCCGGCGCGGCGGCGGTGTCCGCAGCGGTGGCCGCCTCGGCAGCGGTCCCCTCGGCCGACGGGGGCAGCCGGACCAGCAGCGCCGAGACCCCGGCAACGACGGCGGGGACGATCGTCAGGAAGAAGACCGACCGCCAGCCCAGTTGGGCGGTCAGGGCACCGCCGACCAAGGGGCCGGCGGCGGCCGAGAGCCCGATCGCGCTGGTGCGCCAGGCGATCGGCCGGGCGAGCAGGTCGGCGGGGTAGACGGCCCGCAGCAGCCCCAGGGTGGCGGGTTGGAGCAGCGCGCCCGCCACGCCCTGGAGGACACGCAGGCCGATCACCCAGCCGATCCCGGGGGCGAGGCCGATGCCTGCCGAGGCGACTCCGAAGCCGATCGCGCCGATCGCGAAGACCCGGCGGTGGCCGAACCGGTCGCCGAGCCGGCCGGCGAACACGAGCAGGGCGGCCACGGTGACCAGATAGGCGGTGGTGGTCCACTGCACGGCGGCCAGGGAGGTGCCCAGGTCGCGGCGGAGGCTGGGTTGGGCGACGGTGAGCACCGTGCCGTCGAGGGCGACCACGGCGGCGCCGAGGACGCTGCCGACGAGGGTGAGGCGCTGGGCGCGGGCGGGCGTCATCCGGCAACCCGGCCGAGGTGGGCGTCGAGGGTGGCGCGGAGGAGGGGTTCGACGTCGTCGCCGCCGGTGGCGAGGCGGAGACTGCCCCAGGCGCGGAGCTGGGCGAGACCGTGCAGATTGGCCCAGAGCGCCGCCGCCACCACGGTGGGCGGCGGCCCGTCCCCAGCCCCAGCC
>NZ_LGDO01000172.1:0-6412 GCF_001279805.1 Streptomyces sp. XY431 | reverse complement strand
GGTGGTGGCGGGCGGTGAACTCCCAGCGGGTGGAGTAGGGCTCCAGGCGGAAGTCGGGGAGGCGGGTCATGGAGGGGCCCTTTCCCGCGTGGGGGGTAGGCTGTCGGGGGGGGGGGGGGGGCCGGGCGTTCCGGGCGCGTCGGGTGCCACGGGGGTCGCCGGAGCCTCGGGTGCGTCGGGCGCCCCCGGGGCATCGGGGTTCTCGCGCAGTTCGGCGAGCAGGGTGTAGACGGTGGAGCGGGACACCCTCAGCGCCGTGGCGACGGCCGGGACCGCGCGCCGGACGGCGAGCACCCCGGCCCGGTCGAGTTCGCGGAGCACGGCGAGCCGGTCCTCGCGCCCGAGCCGCTCCAGGGGACGGCCGTGGGCGCGCACATAGCCGCCGACGACCTCGTTCATCCGCTCGGTCCAGTCCTGCTCGAAGAGCGGTTCGGGGCGGCGGGCGGTCGGTGCGGCGAAGGCGGCGAGCAGGGCGGCGGCGTGTTCGAGCGGGCCCCGGTCGAGGTTGACGCACAGGACGGCGGCGGGGCGGCCGTCCTCGTCGCGGAGCACCGCGCTGACCGAGGAGAGCCGTCGGCCGTCGGGCAGCAGCTTCGGGTAGGGGCCGTAGACGTCGGGGGCGGCCTGGTCCAGGGCGTCCAGCTCGCCGAGCAGCGAGGGGTCGCCCGGCCCGCGTCCGCCCATCGGGTTCCAGATGGCGAGGACCTCGTCGCGGGTGGCGTCGTGCAGCACCACCTCGGCATAGGGCCCGAGCAGCAGGGCCACCGCCTGGCAGACGGGGGCCCAGGCGCGCAGGCGCGGGTCGGGGGTCTCGGAGGTCATGATTGGACTGTACGTCCAGCCTGGACGTTCCGTCCAGGACGGATCACGGAACGGCCCCGCCCCCAGGTGAGGAACCCCGGGGGACGGGCCCGTGACGAATCAGGCGGGATCAGGCGAAACCAGGCCGGATCAGGCCGGATCAGCTGCAGGTGATCTGGAGCAGCGCCACCTTGCAGGTACGGCTCGCCGAGTCGTTGCCGGGCACCGGGTCGGCCGGGGTGCCGGCCGTCCGGGAGGTGGTGACGGCGAAGGTCCGGCCGAGGTCGAGCAGGCCGACCTGCACGGTGAAGTGCCGGGTGACGCTCGCGCCGACGGCCAGCGGACCGGCGATCGCGCAGGTCAGACGGCCGGCGGCGACGGTGCAGTCACTGCTGGTGGCGATCATGCCGCTCGGCAGCGCGGAGGTGACGGTGACGGCGGTCACCGGGTCGGGGCCCCGGCCGGTCACCGTCAGCGTGTAGTCGACCCGGCCGCCCAGCAGGCCGGACACCGGGGAGGCGGTGAGCCCGACGGCGGCGTCGGCGGTCGGCGCGACGTAACCGAACCGGTCGGCGGGCACGGCGGCGCTGGTGCCGCCCGCCGTGGTGACCCGGACGTCGACCGTTCCGGCGACCGGCGAGGCCGGCGCGGTGGCGGTGCAGGAGGTCGCGGTGCAGGAGAAGGACGCGGCGTTTCCGGCGGCGCCGAAGCTCACCGAGGTCGCGCCGGCCAGGTCGGTGCCGGTCACGGTGACCGCCGTGCCGCCGGCCTGCGGGCCCGTGGCCGGGCTGACGCCCGTGACCACCGGCGCGGGCGGCGGGAAGTCGAGGACGCTGACGGCGGACCCGTCGAAGTCGGCCAGGTAGCCGCGCCGGCTGTCGGGCGTGATCGCCAGGCCGAACGGGCTCGCGCCGACCTGGACGGTGCCGGTGACGGTGCCGGTGGCGGCGTCGATCGCGGTGAGCGTGTTGTCCGCGTAGTTGCTCGCGTAGACGGACCGGCCGTCGGGGGCGGCGGCCACCGCGTACGGGTTGGCGCCGACCTGGACGGTGGCGGTGACGGTCCGGTGCGCGGTGTCCAGCACGCTGACGGTGGAGTCGCCGCCGTTGGCGGTCCACAGCCGGGAGCCGTCGGGGGCGAGGGCGAGGCCGAACACACCGCGGCCCACCGGTATCGAGGTGCCGACCGTGGCGGTGGCGGTGTCGATGACGTCGACCCGCTGGTCGCCGGAGGCAGCGACGTACACGGACGCGCCGTCCGGGGCGACGGCCACACCGTGCGGCTCGGCTCCGACCCGGACGGTCGCGGTGACGGTGGCGCTGGCGGTGTCCAGCACGCTGACCGTGCCGGCCTCGGCATTGGTCACATAGGCGTGGCCGCCGTCGGGGGCGACCGCCACACCGAAGGCTCCGGCACCGACCGGGACGGTGGCGGCGACCGCGCCGGTGGCGGTGTCGACCACGCTGACCGTGCCGTCGAGGTGGTGGGAGAGGTAGGCGCGCCGGCCGTCCGGCGCGACCGCGACGGCGTAGGAGCCGGTACCGGCGGTGAAACTGCCCGTCACCGTGCCGGTGGCGGTGGACAGGACGGTGACCGTGCCGCTGCCCTGGCTGGTCACGTACGCCCGGGCGCCGTCCGGGGTCAGTGCGACGCCCGCCGGGTACGGGGCGACGGTGACGGTGGCCGCCACCGTGGGCGGCAGCCCGGCGGCCGCGGCGACGCCCGCGGTGTCGGCGGACGCGGCGCCTGGCTGGACCAGCAGGGCGGCCGTGGCCGCGCCGACGGCGGCCGCGGCCGTCCAGAAGCGGCGCGGGGACGGGCGTGTTGTCACGGGATCTCCAGACTCGTCGGAATCGTCGGAACCGGACGCTTCACGGCCGCACCGGGCATTCCGGGCGACCCGGGGGGACCGTCCGGATCGCCCGAAGCGTAGAAGGTCGATTGACGAAGCGTCAGGAGATGACCGGGATTGTTGCCAACCGTTCAAGTCTGTTCAATTGGTCACTATTCGAACCGCCCGGCTCCCCGATGGCGGGGGCCGGGCGGCGGGCGGCGGGGGCCGGGCGGCGCGGGATCAGCGCTTGACGGCCACGCCGCCGTACATCGCGATGTCCTGGTCCCGGATCGGTGCGGCGTCCGGGTCGGGGTTCCAGTGGTGGACCAGGGTGACCCCGGGGTCCAGCAGTTCGTAGCCGTCGAAGAAGGCCAGGGTCTCGGCCCGGTCGCGGATCTGCAGCGGGATGCCCCGGGCGTTGTACTCGCGGCCCACCCCGCCGACGCCCACCGGGTCGGTGTCGCCGGTGAAGACGGTCAGCGCGAGGAAGCTCCCCGGCGCCAGCCGGTCCATCAGCCGCCGGACCAGGCCCTGCGGGTCGTCCGCGTCGAGGACGAAGTGCACGATCGCGATCAGCGACAGCGCCACCGGCCGGGAGAGGTCGAGCACCTCGCGCAGCGCCGGCGAGTCCAGGATCGAGTCGACGTCCCGCAGGTCGGCGTCCAGGTAGGCGGTGCGGCCCTCCGGTGCGCTGGACATCAGCGCGCGGGCGTGGGTCAGCACGATCGGGTCGTTGTCGACGTACACGACCCGCGACTCCGGGGCCACCGCCTGGGCGATCTCGTGCACGTTCGGCGAGGTGGGGATGCCCGTGCCGATGTCCAGGAACTGCCGCACCCCGTGCTTCTCGGTGAGGTGGCGGACCACCCGCTCCATGAAGGTGCGGGTCGTCCGCATCGAGGTCGGCAGGGCCGGCCAGGCCTGCACGGAGGCGTGGGCGGCGACCCGGTCCGGCGCGAAGTTGGTCTTGCCGCCGATGAGGTAGTCGTACACCCGGGCCGAGTGCGGGACGTCCATCCGGAGGTCCACCCCCGTCCAGGACTCCCGGCCCTGCTCGCCCGGCCGCTCCCCCGACACCCAGTCAGCGCGCCCCATGTCGCTCTCCCGCTCTTCCCCGCTTGACGTTCCGGTCCGGCCCCCGCCGGCGGTCCGTCGCGTCAACTCGGCGACGGACACGCCTTCGTGCGCACGGTAACCGACCGTACACCAGGGGACCGGGCGGTGCCTGAACGGGTGGCGCGATCGGGCAGGGGCTCAGATCTGCCCGAACAGTGCCGCGAAGGCCGCCTCCAGCCCGGTCACCGCCGCCGCCAGCACCGCGACCGTGCGCAGCGCGTCGACCACCGTGCCGACCCGTCGGCGCAGCGGGCCCTCGCGGGGCTCGTCGAGCGCCGTCTCGGCGAGGATGCCGGCCAGGGCGGCGTCCGCGTCCTCGGCGTCCGCGTCCGCGACGGCGCCCGGCCGTTCGGCCCGCAGCCGGGCGAGCGCGGCGCGCAGCGCCTCGGCCGCCGCCCGCAGTGCCTCGGGTCCGACCGGGGCGGCCGGGGCCGCGTCCGCGCCGATCCGCACGGTCGCGCCCTGGCCGCCGGCCACCGGGCCGTACACGGTGGAGCCGACCACCTGGACCCCGCCGGTGTTCCAGTTCGCCCCGGCGGGCGGCCGGTTCTCCTCCGGCCCGGCGGCGGCGTTCGCGTCCTCGGTCACTTGCCCTTCCCCTTCTCCTTGCCGATGTCGACCCGGGCCCCGGCACCGCCCGCGACCGGGCCGTGCACGGTGGAACCCACCACCTGGACACCGCCGTTGTTGATGTTGGTGATGCTCTGCGACTGCTCCTCGAAGGCCGCGCTGTCGTAACCGCGCGCCTTCAGTTCGGCGCCGACCGCGCTGAACACCCGCTCGGTCACGGTGCTCAGGAAGCGCTGCACGTCGTGCTCCTGGAAGATGTTCTGGTACGTCGCGCCGGCGCCGAGTTCGCGGACGCTCGACCGGGGCGCGTAGTCGACGGCGTAACCGGCCCTGGTCAGGTGGCGGTACCGGCGGGCGAGCCGGGCGGCCCGGCGGCGCGACTGCCAGACCTGCCGGACCTGGCCGACGGCGATCGCCGTGTCGCCGCCGAGCCGGCGCGCGGACCAGCCGAGCGCGTTCATCGCGTGCATGAAGCCGGAGCGGTGGCCCAGCAGGTCGACCACGTGGTAGTCCTGCGCCACCGGGCCCAGCACGTACGGCAGCCACTCCAGGTACAGCAGGCCGCCGCGGGTGCTGGCCCGGACCAGCACGGTGACCACGACCTCCTCCTGCCAGGAGCCGACCCGGATCGCCAGGTAGTGCCGGAGCCGCTCGTGGCCGGACCGGCTCAGCAGGTCGGCCCAGGCCGGTTCGAGCAGGACCTGCTCCCCGGCCCGGCCGGACATCGCGCCCAGCCAGCTGTCCGGGGAGTCGTCGCGCAGACTGGGGCGGAACACCCGGTCGGTGACGGAGAGTCCGCGCAGGGAGTCCTCCGGGTAGCGCTGGTCCTGGGCGAGCGCGCGGACCCGCGCCGCGACGGAGCGGTAGAGCGTGCTGGTGTCGATCGGGTCCGGCGCCCGGCCCCGCGCGGCCCGCTCGGCGGAGGGGCGCAGCTCGAAGGTCATCCGCCAGATCCGGCCGGCCGTGCCGAGGCCGACCAGGGGGGCCTGGCGTTGGTAGAGCAGCTCCGGTCCGGCCTGCTGCTCGCCCAGCCGCTCGTACACCCGGGCGGCCCGCGAGCCGCGGGGGCGCGGCGGCGGGACGGGGGTGGGGTCCATCCCCACCAGCGCGGACAGCCGGCGCCGCAGCCGGTAGCGCAGCCGGGCGGCGGCCAGCCAGAGCAGGGCCAGCTCGACGAGCAGGCCGGCGCCGATCGGGCCGAACAGGTCGGGAACGAACACCCGGTTCAGGCCGGAGTCCCGGAGCGGGCCGTAGAAATAGGTGACGGCGGTGGCCACCAGGGCCAGGGTGGCGAGCAGTCGGCCGACGCCGGCGACGGTCCCGCGCCAGCCGGTGGCGCGCGGCGACCGCGGGGTGATCATCAGCCGCTCGATCTCCAGGCCGAGCCGGTGGTCCATCCGGCCGGACCCGAGGCCGCCGCCGGCCAGGGTGAGCAGCAGGAGCAGCACCAGGGCCGCGAGTCCGGCGCCCACGCCGAGCACCGGGAAGGCCAGCACGACGACGAGGACGCAGAACAGGCCGGTCCTGGCCTCCCAGCGGCGGGCGGTCAGGGCCTCGTGCAGCACCCGGACGAGGTCGGTGCCGGGCGAGGGGGCGGGGATCCGGAAGGACTGCTCGACCAGTTCCTCGATCAGCGCGGCGCGGAAGCGCCGGTCCAGCCAGGCGGCGGCGCACAGGTAGCGGGTGGCGTCGCCGGGGACGGTGCCCGCCTGGTGGTGCAGGTTCTCGGGCGTCGCCGGGACGGCGGGGCCGGGCGTGGACGCGGAAGCGGGGCCGGGCGTGGACGCGGGGCCGGGCGTACCGGCGGCGGGGCCGGGCGTGGCGGCGGACGTGAACGAGGGGCCCAGGTACGTCGGGGTGTCGTGCGGCTCGGGCGGCTCGGGCGGTTCGGGCGGCTCGGCGGGTGCCGGCTCGGGTGGCTCCGGCACCGGCACCGGCCGCGGGGGCACCGGCTGCGGCGGCACCGGCCTCGGCTTCGGCGGGAGGACCGGCCCGGTCCGGATCGGCGGTGGCGGCGGGTAGCCCTGCGGGGGGGGGGGGGGGGGCGGGGGGGGGGGGAGGGGGGGGGGGGGGGAGGGGGGGGGGGGTCCC